>DAOVRD010000353.1 GCA_030628375.1 Planctomycetota bacterium | reverse complement strand
GGCGGCGCCAGCAACTGTCCGACGAGTTGCGGCAGGAAGTGCTGCCCAAGAACATCATCATGATCGGCCCCACCGGGGTCGGCAAGACGGAGATCGCGCGCCGCCTGGCCGGCCTGACCAACGCGCCCTTCATCAAGGTGGAGGCGTCGCATTACACCGAGGTCGGATACCACGGCCGAGACGTCGAGAACATGGTGCGGGAGCTGGTGGAGCTGTCGGTGAACATGGTGCGCGGCGAGATGCGGGAACAGGTGCGCTCCCGGGCGGAACAGAACGCGCACGAACGGCTGCTGGACTGCCTCTATGAACCGCTGGACGCCGTCGCCGCCGACCCGGACCGCCGCCAGCAGCGAGAGCACGCCCGCGAACGACTCGGCAAGCTGCTGCACGAGGGCCAGTTGGACGCGCGAAGCATCGAGATAGAAGTCAGCGAGAAGCCGGTGCTCATCCAGGGGCTCTCGATCGGCGGCGAAGAGATGGGCGTGGACATGCAGAGCTTCCTGGAAGAGATGATGCCCTCCCGGACCGAAAGGCGACGCATGACGGTGGCCGAGGCGCGCCAGGTGCTGGTGCGTCAGGAGTCGGAAAAGCTTGTGGACAGGGAGACGCTGACCAGGAAAGCGATGTGGCGCGCCGAGAACCAGGGCATCATCTTCATTGACGAACTGGACAAGATCGCCAGCCGCGGAGGCGAGGCCCACGGACCGGACGTGAGCCGCGAGGGCGTCCAGCGCGACCTGCTGCCCATCGTCGAGGGGTGCACCGTGCCGACCCGCTACGGCATGGCCCGAACGGACCACATCCTGTTCATGGCGGCGGGGGCCTTCAACGTCGCCAAACCCAGCGACCTCATCCCCGAACTCCAGGGCCGGTTCCCGATCCGCGTGGAGCTGGACGACCTGACCAGAGAGGATTTCGTGCGGATCCTGCGCGAGCCCAGGAACGCGCTGACCAAGCAATACCGGGCGCTGCTCGCCACCGAGGGGGTCCAGGTCGAGTTCACCGACGACGCAGTCGAGAGGATCGCCGAGTTCGCCGAGCAGATCAACCGGACGACTCGGAGCATCGGCGCCCGCCGGCTCCAGACCGTGATGGAGAAGCTGCTGGAGACCGTGAGCTTCGAAGCGCCGGACACGTCGCAGAAGAGCCTGGTGGTGGACCGCCCCTACGTGGACGAGAAGCTCGCCGAACTGGTCGAGGACGAGGACCTGACGCGCTACATCCTCTGAAGCGGACGGCGGCCGGAGGCGCGCTCACCTGGGGACCTGGAACAGCTCGGGGCGCAGTTCGCCGTGCAGCTTGATACTCCTCAACTCAATGCGGATTCCCGTGGGGTCCTCCGGGTAGATCAGTTCGATCGTGGTGGGGATTTCCACGGGTTCGTCATCGAGGCCCGTCAGAGCCTGCACGGTCCGATAGGTTATATGGACCCTGATGGAACCGTCCCGGTCGTACTTCGTGATGATCAGGTTCTGCTCGCGCCGTCTGTCTATCGTGATGGTGCTGGTCATCCTGAACCAGGGCTCGGGTTCCTCGATGAGTTCCACGGAATGTATCTGGGAGCGCACGGCCCCCTGCGTGAGCAACTGCGCCCTGTCCCAGAACAGACCGGACGGATCGAGTGCATCTGCAATGTCGTCGGGCATGAAATGGATGCGGCGAAACGCCGGAGACAACGAATCGCCGTACGCGCCCCGATACGCCTCCCCGGCTATCTCCACCCTGTACGCGGAGCCGTCGCCGACCAGCTTCAGGCCACCACCTCTGGCCATGGGAACCGTCAGGTTGACCTTGCCGGGCTTCTGGAACGAGAAGTATCCGCGCTCGAACACCAACTGGTTGTCGATGCTGGGAATGGCCGGGTTATGGATCGTCACGTCACACGTCGCGTCCAGGCTCGTCCAGCCGGCCCCGTTCAGCTTGATACCGCTCTTCAGCAGATCCAGGCCGCGCTTTTCGACCACTACGACTGGAGCGACCGACGGCGCCGGCCGGGGCGCGCGGCATCCGCTGGCGCCCCACAGGAGCGAAACTGTCACCAAACTCCAGACCAGGCGTGAGGCACCGTGCCGCTTGCAGTCCGAAAGCTGCCCATCGCAGACCCGCCCGGCGCACTGCTCACGACCGTGTGGATACGCGTTCTTGTCAGGCATTTCCGTCCTCCAGTTGCTGGTTCTAGACCGGCTCGGATGCGCTCTGGTCGTAAATCCAGCGCGTCGCATCTTCGTCATAGCGCACCAGTTCGTCCTCACTGAAGAAGGCGCGGACCTCCCGTTCGGCCGTCTCGACGGTGTCGCTGCCGTGGATCAGGTTGAAGCGATTGCTCAGGGCCAGGTCTCCCCGTATCGTGCCAGGAGCGGAATCGCACCCGAAAGTCTCGCCCATCATCTTCCTGACCACGGACACGGCATTCTTGCCCTCAAGCACCATGGCGACCACCGGCCCGCTGACGACATAGCGGACCAACGGCTCGTAGAAATCCTTGCCGCGGTGCTGGGCGTAGTGCCCGCGCACAAACTCCTCGCTCAACTGTACCATCTTCAGGCCGACGATGCTAAAGCCTTTCCGCTCGAAGCGCAAGATGATGTCTCCCACCAGAGCGCGCCTCACGGCATCGGGCTTCAAGAACACCAGTGTCCGTTCCATTGGGTTGGCCCACCTCTCGGCTTTCGCAAGCGCACACCCGCGCTATCCCAGCTGCCTCCCTTCGAGGAGGTGCAGCTTCTCCTGGTACAGCTCGCGCACCTTCGCAAAGAAAGCGCGATAGTGATCGGTCCGGTAGTCCGGATAAGTCCACGGCCAGGATTCGAAAGCGCCCTGCCGCCAGTGCAGCGTGGACTCCGCGTAGATCCCGGCCCCTACGTAGACCCGATGCGCGTAGTCCTTCGTCGTGGCCAGCACCATCTTGCTCAGGCAGACGTATCCCGGGTCCAGGTTGACGGGGCGCCGGGGCGCGTCCGGCAGCGCCGCGGCAAGCTCGCCCTCCAGCCTGTTCGTCGTGTGCTTGATGGCGGCCAGGTTATCGGGCGCCACCAGCTCCCGGAAGCTGTGGATCTTCCGCAGCAGGGGGCCGCCCATCTCCGGCTCGTAGTAATCGGTGAACGTGAACGGCCAGACCTCGCTCTCCAGCTCGACCGGTCCGAACGCCTTCTCCAACCGGTCCCCGGCCTGGGCGAACCACTCCTCCCGCCCGGCCAGCATCGCACATATGAGATTGACCGGCGCGGGCCGGCTGCCTTCTCCCATTTCGGTCCACCCGCTGCAAATCCCGCCGAATCACGTTGCCGCAGACAGTGCCGTCAGCCCGCGGCGTGCGGCCTCGACAATCCCCTCGGGCGCCACCTCGCCGCGCGAATCGTCGCGGCGGACCTGAAGCTCCAGGTTGCCGCTCTTCAGGTATCCCTTGCCCACCACGACCCGCAAGGGGATGCCGATCAGGTCCGCATCCTTGAACTTGACGCCGGGGCGTTCGTCGCGGTCGTCCAGCAGCGCGTCGAGGCCCGCCTGCCGCAGCCTGTCGTAGGCTTCCTCAGCGGCGCCGGCCACCTTGCTCTCGCTCATGTCCAGCGGCAGCACCAGCACCTCGTACGGTGCGATGCCCGGCGGCCACACGATGCCCTTCTCGTCGGCGCCGCTCTCAACAACGGCCGCCATGATACGATTCAGGCCGATGCCATAGCAACCCATCACGCAAGGCTTCCTCCCGCCGTCGCTGTCGAGGTAGGCGGCGCCCAGCGCCTCGCTGTACTTCGTGCCCAGCTTGAAAACGTGGCCCACCTCGATGCCGTCGAATATGCGGATACCTTCCCCACATCGCGCACAGCGGTCCTGCGGAGTCATGAAGCGGATGTCAGCAGTGCGGTCTGGAGAGAAATCCCGGCCCGCCACAACGCCCACCATGTGCGCGTCGTTCTTGTTGGCGCCCGTCACCGCGCCGTGGATGCTGGCGACGGCGTG
>DAOVRD010000302.1 GCA_030628375.1 Planctomycetota bacterium | reverse complement strand
TCCGGATTGAGCCCCTCCGCCAGGTATGCCTCGACCGAAGCGACCGCCTCCGGCGTGTAAACGTAGAACGGAGGCACGCGCAGATTGCTCTTCGGATGCTGGGGCTTCTCTTCGAAGCCGACAACCCGCCCCGCGTCGTCCAACTCGGCGATGCCCACCCGCCTCAACTGCTCCGGATTCGCCACCGGACATGCGAAGACGGCGCTGGCGCCCTTCTGCCGCGAAAGGGCGATGATGTCGGTCAGATCGAAGCGCGGCAGGTTGTCCGTGGCGAGCACGTAGGCGCCCTCGTCCGATATGTCCGCCTGATCGAGAACGAACTGGATATCGGCGACCGCGCCGAGGCGGTCATCGTTCGAAGTGGAGCCGTCGCTATAGATGCACACCGGCTTTGGGAAGTTGCATGTTGAGGCCCACCGCTGAAAATCGCCGACGAACCGGGCGTTGCTGACCAGGAACATCCGCTCGACCTCGGGGGCGTCGCTCAGGCGCTCGACCAGATAGTCTATTATGGGCCGTCCGCCGACCGGCAGGAGTGATTTCGGACGGTCTTTAGTCAGAGGATAGAGCCGTGTGCCATAGCCGGCTGCCAGCAGGATCGCGTTCAACTCAACCCTCCTCGCAGGCGGCCAGGACCTTGGCTGCGATGCGGTTCAGCTCTTCGTCGGACAGATCGGCGAAACTGCGGCCATCTTCTTTGAGGGACCTTTCCTGCTCCCGAAACGCGTCCCCCAGGCGGGTGACCGTCGCGCGCAGCGCGTCTTCCGCGTTGACGCCCGCCCGGTCGGCCATCTCCGCAACGAAGAGCGACAACACCCCCGCCGCCCGGACCGCCGTCACAGCATCCTGCTTCCCCACGGCATCGGACAACCTGTCAAGCCAGCGGCGGGCCTCATCGTCCGAGGCCACGCCACCGAAGGGATCAACGCCCGTCTGCCGTATCTTGGTCAGCACTCGAACGGCCTTGACCAATGCAGGCAGCGCAGCCGGCACACCCGCCAGGGAAGACGGTTTGCTCTCCTGGACGGACTTGATGCTCTCCCACTGGCGCACAACGTCGGCGGGCGTCTCCGCCTCCTTGTCGCCAAAGACGTGAGGATGCCGGCGCACCAGTTTGTCATTGATGCTCGACAGGACGTCCTCCATGCCGAACCTTCCGACTTCGTCGGCGATCTCCGCATGGAAGACGACCTGCAGCATCAGGTCGCCCAGTTCCTCGCACAGGCCGTCGTAGCCCCCCGCGTCCAGCGTGTGAAGCACCTCGTACGTCTCCTCGAGCAGGTACGCGCGCAGGGACTCGTGGGTCTGTGCGCGATCCCACGGGCATTCACGGCGCAGCCGCCGCATTATGTCAACCAACCTGCTGAACTCCTCGCCCACCGTCATCCGACCTCTGCCTCTCCCTCGCTGGTATCAGGAAGGTCACGCCCAGGCCAGCCGCCGACCACCGTGCGGCCAGTAGAAGGCAAGGAGGGATTATAGCGGCAGCAGCATCAGCCTTCCAGGAGGACGACGCCATAGCCGTCCAGTGCCATCGTCCCACTGTGTTCCTGGCCGGTGAGGAGGTCGCGATACGTGGTCTTCTCAGGCAGCGGGAGCTGGGCGGGCTGTTCGGAGTGGTTCAGCACGAAGGCGACAGCGGGCTCGCCCTGGCCGGTCTTGAGGGGGACAGTCTCAATCGTCTCCGAACTCCACGGATGCGCTCCGACCCCCGATTCCTCCAGGAGCATATCCAGAAGGTGCTGATAGAGTTCGGGAGTCCCGCTGGCGCCAAGGAAGTAAGCACGGCCCTGCCCTTCCGACCGCCGGGTAACGGCGGGCCGTCCGGCGTAGTACTGCCCTCCATAGGAGGCCACGGCTTCCGCGCCTCCCAGTTCCAGAATGCTGCAGAAGCCGCCGGCCGGGAACTCCGCGTCGTCGAAGACGACCCGGTTGGCAGCGCCGTCTCTAAGCATGTCGTGCTCGGCGACACGCACCCCCAGCACCTCCGCCAGGGGGCCCGGGGCGGGTTCCATGAGCCAGGTGTTGTGTTCCGTCCTGTAGCCGGCCGGCGCCGTCACAAGCAAGAGGCCGCCCTGGCCCAGGAATTCCTGCCAGCGCGTCACGTCCGCCTCACGGGCGAGCAACGGCATGGGAACCACCACAAGAGCATGGCCAGTCAACTCCTGTCCCGGCTGGACTACGCGCACCGCCTGACCCCTGCGCCGCAGCAGGCCGTAGAGGGCACGAAACTGTCCCAGGTAGTCCAAGTCCGCCGCCATGGAATCTGCCTCCAACGCCCAGTGGGCGTGGTAGTCCAGCACCATGGCGACCGGAGTGTGGGGCAGCCTGTCCTCCCACAGGTGCGAGTTGCCTTTCAGTCCGGCAATCGTGGCCTTGAGTTCGTGGTAGCGCCGCCCCGGGATGCCGTCGGCGTCGAGCATGCCGTACCAGTGCATTTCCTGCGCGAAGGCACAGGTCCGCCAACGGAAGTAGCTGACCAGTTCAGCGCCCCGGGCGGCCGCCTGGTAGGACCAGAGCCGCAGTTGGCCCGGCCGCGGCTGGCCGCGCCGCGCCGGCACCATGGTCGGTCCGGCCTGCTGCTCCAGTATCCAGAAGCGTCCGTCCTTGAGCGAGCGCGTCAGGTCGAGCTGGAGGCCGACCGCGTCCACCGCTTCATCATTGACCGGATAGTTGTCCAGCGAAGCGATGTCCTGGCGTGAGGCGAGAGAGAACTGATCCACCTGGTCGGTGGCCAGCCCCATGCAGTTCGTGGTGACGAGCCCGTCGCCGCCTGCGTATTCTTCAATGATCTGTCGCTGCTCGCCGACGAAGTCGCGGACGGTGGCGGACGTGAAACGCTTGTAGTCAAGCACCAGAGACGGATGAGCAGCCGCTGGCGTTCTTCTGGGGGCAGGTATTTCGTGCCAGTCGGTGAACTCCTGACTCCAGAACACCGTTCCCCACAGCTTGTTGAGCCGCCCGATGGTCCCGTGGCGCCTCTTGAGCCACTCGCGAAAGGCCTGTTGGCAATCGTCGCAGTAGCAGCGTCCGCTGGCGTGGCAGCCCAGCTCGTTGTCTATCTGCCAGGCGAACACCTCGGGCCTGTGGCCCAGACGCCTTGCCACTTCGCGCACGATGCGCCGCACGTAGCGACGGTAGGGCCGGTTATTCAGGCAGACGTGGCGCCTGCTGCCGGGGAACCAGTTCCTCCCTTCGCGGTCCTGGGGAACCATGCTTGGATGGCGATTGAACAACCAGGGCGGCGGCGCAGCGGTTGGCGTGCACAGAATGACCCGGAGGCCGTGGTCGCCGAGCACGCCGATGGCCTCTTCCAGCCAATCCGTATCGTATTGCCCCCGTCTTGGCTCCAGCCGCGACCAGGCGAACTCGCCGACGCGCACAACGTCAATGCCCGTCTCCTTCATTAACCGTGCGTCCACCGGCCAGCGATCTTCGGGCCAATGCTCCGGGTAGTAGGCCACGCCGATCTGCATGAGCACCTCCGTCGGTCGGCGAGAAGGGCGCATTCCACAGAGCGTCCGCCGCACTCCACAAACACGCTCCGCCAAGGCGGGACGCCGTCCAGAAACGCACCGCAGAGATTATGGGGGAGAAGCAGACCGAAATCAAGCTTTTTCGATGCGTCGTGCGACCGGGCTTCTCGCGCCGCAACCTGACGCGTGCGCTGTGGCCTCGTTACGTATCATATTGCCTTTAAAGGCCTTACGGCCTTGCTGTTGCTTTTCCGGGTTCCGTCCAATATACTGGGACTCGTAATGAGCGCCGCCGTGGTTGCCGGGGGGGCGTTGCGCTCGCAGCGCTGGCGCGGCCGACCTGGGGTCTGGGACGGCGTCGTCTGGGACAGGGCACGCATAACGCCGCTTGCCTCCACGTCGCCAGGAGCACTTCATGAAGAACGAGACGGCCTCTCCCCGACTGGCAATCCCCACCGAGCCCATTACGGCCCTGATCGAAGAGATCGAGAAGGTCTACGTCGGCAGGCGGGACCGTGTAGAACTGGCGCTGGTGGCGCTTCTGGCCGGCGGACATCTGATCATCGAAGACGTGCCCGGCGTGGGGAAGACGATGCTGGCCAATACGATCGCCGCGGCGGTGGATTGCGAGTTCAGGCGGATTCAATTCACGCCCGACCTGCTGCCCACCGACTTGCTCGGAGTGAACATCTACGACGAGAGCCAGTCGCGGTTCGTGTTCAAGCGGGGCCCGTTGTTCGCCAATATCATCCTGGCAGATGAGATCAACAGGACGACTCCCAAGACGCAGAGCTGCTTGCTGGAGGCCATGAGCGAGTACCAGATCACGGTGGACGGCGTGACCCACCCGCTGCCGCAGCCCTTCTGTGTGCTGGCCACGCAGAACCCGTTCGAGTTCGAGGGCACCTACCCCCTGCCGGAGTCGCAGTTGGACAGGTTCTTCCTGCGGATGAACCTGGGCTATCCGACCACCGAACAAGGCAAGCAGATCGTACGCGCTCAGCAGATAACTCACCCCATCGAGGACGTGGAGCCGGTCGTGCATGGCGCGGGTGTGGTGGAACTGCAAATGCTCGTGCGGCGCGTACACGTCTCAGAGGAGGTCCTGGACTACGTCATTCGGCTCGTCGAGGCAACGCGCACGTACGAGGGCGTTCTGACTGGCATAAGTCCTCGCGGCGCCGTGCACCTGTATCGCGCGGCACAGGCCCTCGCCGTCCTGAGGAGCAGGGACTACGTTGAGCCGGATGACATCAAGGAACTGGCCGCGCCCGTCCTTTCGCACAGGATGCGTTTGCACCGCCCTTCCGGGGGCATGGGCAGCAGCTTCGAAGCAGCCGCTCGGCTGATCCGGGAAATCCTCCACCAGATCCCCGTCCCGCTGTAGTGGGCTGATGCGAACGCCGACCGTGACGCAGGGGACACCATGTCGACAGACACGAAAACCTTTGTGTTCCTCCTGGGCCGTGTGTCGCGGTTGATTGC
Source organism: Planctomycetota bacterium (assembly GCA_030628375.1). GTDB lineage: Bacteria > Planctomycetota > Brocadiia > SM23-32 > SM23-32 > DAOVRD01. The sequence continues at coordinate 147 of DAOVRD010000302.1, read as the reverse complement.
CGTTGTCCTCTGGGTCGTGGTGGCGATAACCGTACCGGCCTCCCTCCTCCTGCGAAGCTACTCCAGCGGCCTGCTCCTGCTCGCGGTGGCGCTGTCCTGGCAGATCCTGACTTCCCTGCTCTGGCCGCTTCCACCGCCGAAAGCGCC
>DAOVRD010000029.1 GCA_030628375.1 Planctomycetota bacterium | reverse complement strand
AGAGCAGGGATCCCTGGTGCAGGCGGGCGTGGTGAAGTACGGACAGTTCGTGACGGTGAAGCCCGGGGAGCTGACCGGCATGGTTCTGTATCCGGACGGGAAAACGCCGGCGGCGAACGTGGCGGTGCGGGTGTGGGACGTGCAGAAGGGGCGGTTCGTCTGCGACCTCCGCACGGACAAAGCCGGCCTCTACAAGCTGCCGAAGCTGGCGCCGGGTCGCTACTTTGTCGTCTTCGGCGACCGGGTGAACGTCATTCTGGACGTGGTGGCTGGGACTGAGTCGAGCATTGACACGCTCAACGTCCTGATCCCGCGTGGCAAGACGGTGTTCGCTCGGATGGGGCCGGAGCAGCGGTCGGCTGTGCTGACGGTTCTGGCACAGACGGAGGACAAGGATGAAGGCGCCGCCGAAGGAGCCGCCGAGGAAGGGGCGAAAAGAAAGGTCCTCGGCTTGCCCCTGAAGACGGTGGTGCTCGGTGTGGGCGGTCTCGCGACCGCAGTGGGCGTCGTATCGGTAGTCTCAGACGACGACGAGGGCGACAAGACCACCAGGGTCATCGTGAGTCCCTGAGGGTCGGCGAGGCACCTCGACCGGCAACAGGTCCATTCATGACAGGAGCGCTGAGCCGTGATGAGAGGGATGAAGAGGTGGGCGGCCCTAATCTGGTTGGCTTTCTTTGTGATGGGGTGCACCCACCTGGACTTCGATATGGACTCCGATGAGCCGGAGTGGGGCGAGCAGCACCAGAGGAGAACGGCCTCGCTCGCCCGACTGAGGACCGTGCGCCTGGCGGAGGCCTTGTCCGCCTGGCAGGCAGAGCACGCGTTCGAGGCCGTTGACTATCGGCTCGGCCCCGGTGATGTGCTGGAGATTGACATCTTCGCGCTGGAGAGGCCCGGCGCAACTGCCAGCTTGCCGCGCACTGTTGCGCAGGACGGCAGCATCACCTTGCCGTGGGTCGGCACCATCCCGGTCGCCGGCCTCACGGTCAGTCAGTCGGAGGACCGTATCGAGGCGGCTTACTGGGGGACCTTCCTCAGAGAGCCGCAGGTGGCCGTCAACGTGACGGACTACAGGAGTGCGCCCGTCGTCGTCACGGGCGCCGTCAACAAGCCCGGCGTCTTCTACCTCGAGCGCAGCACCGGCACAGTGCTGGAAATGCTGGCGCGTGCGGGCGGGTTGAGCAAGTCAGCCGGGGACGAACTGCTCATCGTTCGCGCAAAGGACGGCGCCCGGGCAGGCACGCCCACCCACGGGGGTGACGAGAGCATAGGCATAGACCTCGAGCAGTTGGTCGAGCAGGGAAACCTGCTGCTGAATCTGCCGGTCAGAGGCGGCGACATCATCACTGTGCCTCCTTGCGATACCCAGTACGTCTACCTGCTTGGGTATGTGCGCCGGCCGGGAGCCTATGAGATGGAGCCAGGCCGTCGGCTGGACGCGGTGCGGGCTGTCGCCCTGGGCGGCGGCCTGGCGGGGATAGCCCGCGCCCGCGAATCCTTCCTGATTCGACAATCGGCAAGCGGCCAGAAGGCCATCCCCGTGGACCTGGTCAAGCTGGCGCGGTGCGAGCTGCCACCCCTCTATCTGGAGCCGGGAGACATGCTTGTGGTGGGCACGACGGCGATGGGACGGGTCTTTGAGGTGCTGGCCCCCAGCATGGGCGCCAGTATCTCGGCCTCGGCATCTGTGGCGCCGTAGCCTTTGGAGGAACACACGCGGGGTACGCCTATGAGGACGGAGAACATGCCTGTTAAGGAGCAGCACGCCGGGCGCGCGGGCCGCGGAATGATGGACGAGGTGGAGTTCAAGCGCTACGTGGGCATCCTGCGACGGCGCATCTGGGCAGTGGTCACGGTCCTTGTCATCGTTGTGACCCTGGGCACGGTGCACGCCTTCAAGGCCACGCCTATCTACTGGGCTGGTGCCAAGATACTGATCGAGAAGCAGAGCCCCAAGGCCATGAATTATGAAGACGTGATGCAGCTCCAGATCACCGACCGCGATTACTACAGGACTCAGAGAGAACTGGTGAAGAGCCAGGCCGTTCTGCAGAAGGCCGTCGGGCAGCCGGGAATGCGTGAGCTGCTTGAGGGCACGGGCGAGGGCAGCGGCGCCGGCGGGCTTGCATCGCTGGTGGGGGAGATCAGGCGCACAGTTGCCGCAGTGGTGGGCGCCCAACCGGCCAGCCCCCCCGAACTCTGGGAGAGGCTGCGCGACATGGTGGAGGTCGAGCAGATTCGGGAAACCCAGTTGCTTCAGGTCGCCGTCGAGAATCCCAGCCCCCAACGAGCCGCGCTGGTGGCGAACTCGGTCGCGCGCTCATTCGAGCAGTACCACCTGGAGCGCAAGCTCCAGACCTCCAACGACGCGTTCAAGTTCCTTCAAGAACAGGGAGCCAAACAGGAACAGGAGCTGCTGGGGGCTGAACGCGCCCTGCAGCAGTTCCGCGAGGAGGTACGGGTGGTCTCCCTGGACGTGGCAGGCGCGGGCAACCCGTTACTCCTTCGGCTCGGCAGGCTCAACAGCCAACTGACCAAAGCGCAATTGGAGCGGATTGAACTAGAGGCCGGGTTCCACGTGGTACAGGAGGCCCTGGAATCGGATGCCGAGGGCCGCGGATTCGGGGATGAGCCCCTGTTCTCTGTGCCTGTGGTGCGCAATGATCCGACCCTGGCCACGTTGCGCACGAACCTGGTGCAAGCAGAGCAGGAGGAGGGCGCTCTGGCCGACATCTACGGGCCCCAGCACCCGCAGTTTCTGGTGGTGCGGACCAAGGCGGAACTGCTCAGGGCCGAGCTGCGGCAAGCCCTGACGCAACTGGTGGCGTCGCTTTCGGCCCAGCTTGAGGCCCTGAGGAATCAGGAACTGGCTCTCAAGGAGGAGTACGACCAGGAGAACCAGCTCGCGCTGGAAATGGCCAAGCAGTCCCTCACGTACAACCGGCTCCAGAACGACGTGAGCCGCCAACGTAAGCTCTTCGATGTGCTGGTGGAACGCATGCGCGAGGTGGACTTGAGCACTGACTACGCCAAGACCAACATCGAGGTGGTCGAATCGGCGGAGGTGCCCCACGCTCCCTTCAAGCCGAGAAAGGCCCGCCTGGTCCTGCTGTCCACTGTGCTTGGACTGTTGTCCGGCATCGGGCTGGCCTTCTTCTTCGAGTACATGGACGACACGGTCAAAACCCCCGAGGACATGGAAACCAGGGTCGGCATCCCGGTGTTGGGCTTCGTGCCGGCAATGAGTTCCCTGGACGGCGAGGCGGACGAGTTCGCCTACAGGGGCATGGTCTGCGCCGTAGACCCCACCTCCTCCGCAACCGAAGCCTACCGTAACATCCGCACCAGCCTGTTCTTCTCTGCTCCAGCGGCCGAGAGCAAGGTACTGGTCGTCACGTCCGGCGGGCCCCGCGACGGCAAGACCACAACGGCTGCCAACCTGGCGCTCGTCATGGCCCAGAGCGGACAGCGAGTTCTGCTGATGGACGCCGACTTTCGCCGTCCCATGGTGCACAAGATCTTTGGCCTCGACGCCAGGGCCGGGGTGAGCACGGTCCTCGTTAGCGGGTGCAGCCTGGCGGAGGCCGTGCAGAAGGCCCACAACAACGGCGAAGTCATTGAGAACCTCGACGTGCTTCCCGTCGGACCCAAGCCGCCCAATCCTGCCGAACTTCTCGATTCCCAGAGCATGCGAGGGCTGCTCGCCGAAGCACGCGAGAAGTACGACCGCGTCGTCATTGACACGCCGCCGGTCCTGTTCGTCGCCGACGCAACCATACTGGGCGCCATAAGCGACGGCGTCATCATGGTGGTCAAGTCGGCTGTGAACAGCCGGTCGCTGGCACGCCGCGCCAGGGAGCAGTTGGAAGGCGTTAACGCCCGCATCCTGGGAGGTGTCTTGAACGACGTGCACGTCTCGCAACTGGGCTACTACTATTCCGACTACTACTACTACGGCTATTCCCGGTACTACCGCGATTACTACAGCTCCTACTACTCCAGTGAGGATCGCAAGGAGTAGCTGATGCGAAGGATGGGATCAAATGCAGGCATGTAAGCTTCCGATGGTTGACATCCATTCGCACGTCCTGCCCGGACTGGACGACGGCCCCCGCAGGATGGACGAGTCCCTCCGGATGTGCGAGCTATACGTGGCGCAGGGCGTTGCCACCGTCGTTGCGACGCCGCACATGTGCAACGCGCTTTTCGATGAGGTTACTGCTGAGATGGTCAGGCAGGGGGCGGAAAGGCTCGCCGAGGCCTGCAGGAAGCGGGGCCTGGAGCTGGCGGTCATTCCCGGCGGCGAAGTCCGCCTGCAGCCCGAGCTGATGGAAATGCTTGACGCGGGCGAGGTGCTCACGCTGGGCGACAGTGGGCGTTACATGCTGTTGGAGCTGCCGAACCAGGTCGTGCCTCGGATCGAGCGGCTGGTCTTCGAGCTTGCGTTGCGCGGGATCACTCCGGTGCTGTCGCACCCCGAGCACAACCTGGAGTTCCGGCGCAGCCCGGGACGGCTCGCCGAGCTTGTGGAGTACGGCTGCCTGGTGCAGGTCTCCGCCGACTGCCTTCTGGGCGCTTTCGGACGCGTCGCCAGGCGGGCGGCCGCACGGTTCGTGAGCAGCGATCTCGTACACGTCGTCGCCAGCGACGCTCATTCTGCTTCCGGCCGACGCCGCCCTCAGTTCGATCATGCCGCGCGACTCCTCGGCGGCATGGTGGGTGAGGATCGCGCTTGCAGACTGCTGTGCACCAATCCGGGAAGGATAGTGCGGGGTGAGTCGCTCGGCCCGCTGGCGGCCAGTGAGGACGTGGGGCATCTGACCGCGAAGCGAGCCCAGTGTTAGGTCGTTCGGAGGGTCTGGCAATCGCCATGGACACCGGCAGAAAGCTGCGGAACAACCTTTGCTGGATAGCCCGCCTTTGTGTTGTGGCGGCAGTGGTGGTCTCGCCCTGGCTTTTCGGCAGCGCGGAGCCCTGGGCCTTTCTTTCCATGTGCTTGCTCGTTGGTCTCGGCGTCGCCGCGTGGCTGCTTTCACTGATCAGCGACCCGCACGCCGGCATTCGGGCGCCATGGCTGACGTTGGCTCTTGCGGCACTGCTGGCCTTTGCGTTGTTTCAGATGCTTCCCCTGTCGTTCCCCGTGGTAAAGGCGGTCAGTCCCGTCGCCGCGGAAGCGCAGGCGGCTCGCGCCGGCCTGTTCGCTGACATGGAAATGTCGGATTTCCTGCCCGCCGGCGCGAAGGACGACGGCCGCTCGGCTGCAACGTCGGCTTCGATAGCGGCCACGCAACGGAGCTTCTACCTCCTGGCCGCGTACGTGGGCGCCTTCCTGGTCCTGGCCAACACCGTGACCGAATGGCGGCAGCTTCGCCGTGCGGCCACCGTCATCGTGGCCAGCGGTTTCATGATGGTTGTCATCGGTCTGCTACAGAGGTTCTCCGGCACCAGAGCCATCTACTGGTTTCATGTTCCTCGGTACGGCGGCGAGATATTCGGGTCGTTCACCAATCGCAATCACTACGCGGCTTACATGAACATGGCGTTCGGCGTTGCCCTGGGACTGCTGCTGACGGCCATGCGGTCAGCGCGTTCCGGGCGCGCCGGCACGCGGCGGGAGAAGCTGGCGTGGCTTTCCTCGCGCAAGGGGAATCGAGCCGTTCTCCTCGCGTTCGCTGCCGTGCTCATGGCGGCCGCCGTCTGCTGCACGCTCTCACGGGGAGGGATTGTCAGCCTGGTGGCGGCGCTGGGCGTTGTGGGCATCTTCGGGGCCGCCCGGGGCGCTGTTCGGGGCGGATATCGCATGGGCGTCGCGTTGGTCGTGCTCGGGGTGGCGGGTGTGGTCTGGCTGGGTTGGCAGCCCGTTGCAGAACGCCTGGGCACTCTGGTGGACGTCGTCAAGGACCCGCTGAGCAACAGCCGAACCGTGGCCGCCCGCGACACGCTCCACATCTTCCGCAGTTCACCCGTGTTCGGGTGTGGCTTGGGCAGCTTCCAGCACGTCTTCCCCCGTTTCCAGAGCCCCAGCATCCAGATCGGCCGGTGGCTGCACGCCCATAACGACTACGCTCAATTGCTTGCCGAGGCCGGCGTCGTCGGCGCTTCGCTGGTCGTGTTGGCAGTCGTGGCGTTCCTTTCGACCATTACGGGGCGATTCGCCAAAGCGAGTCGCCAGGCAAGGCTGCTGGTGGGGGGCGTGTCGGTCGGCCTCGTGGCCATCTGCCTGCACAGTCTCGTTGACTTCAGCCTGCACAAGCCCGCCAACGCCTTTCTGCTGGCTGCCCTGTGCGGGATGTGCGTGTCGGCGGTCCATCTGCGTCCGAAACGCAAGACAAGGAAGAATGCGCGTGAACTCAAGGGAACATCGGCAGAGCAGGCAGTCTCCGAAGCCGTCAGCCTCTGATGAGGGCGCCGTTGCGGTGCGCCGTCTGGCGGTCCGGGCGGGCGCCGTCGTTGCGCTGGTCGGCCTTGCCGTTCTCTCCGTGGCGGAGTTGGGCGAACTTCGGGGCGAGTTGGCGTTCGCGCGCTTTGACCGCCTGACGCGCCTGGCGGAGGCCTCTCGATACCCGGCCGACCTCACAAGAGTCGTGGAAAACGCCTGCCCGGAAGCTGACCTGGTCGTGCTTTTCGGCGCACGGAGTCCCGAGGCCCTCTGGCATGTGACGGTGAACTGCCTCTCATGGGCGGGGAACGAGAAGCTCGACCCCATGTTGCGCCTCGGCCTTGGGGAGCGGGCGTTGCGCGTGGCGGCGTTGGGTGTTCGTGCCGCGCCGTCTGACTACGAGCCGTGGTTGTGGCTGGCGCGCGCCCAGGCATCGCTGGGGCTGTGGGAGTACTCTGAGTTATCTCTCAGAAGAGCAGGGGAGCTGGCGCCGCCCGGAACAAGCCCGACTCTGTCGGGCCGGCCCGCCGTCCGCCCCGGCACAGACCTCTCCGAACAACAGGAACAGTCGTGATGACGAGCGCAGCAACAGCGCAGGACGGCAGGCACTGGCACGCGGTGCACACTTGCAGCCGCCATGAGAAGATGGTGGCCGGGTTGCTCTCCGAGCGAAGTTTGGACTGCTTCCTGCCCCTGCGCAGGGTGCTCAGCCAGTGGGTTGATCGCAAGAAGTGGGTCGAAGAACCTTTGTTCCCGGGCTACCTCTTCGTTCGCATCGGCGAGATGGAAATCTCATCTGTGTGGGAAACAAGAGGAGTGGCTGCCCTCGTGGGGCCTGAGCCCGGCAAGCCGTCCGTTGTCCCGGACGCTGAGGTGGAGAACATCCGGCGCCTGCTTGCCAGCGAGGCTTCCCTTGACCCGTACCCGTACCTGGAGCTTGGCCGGCTGGTTCGGATTACTCGTGGCCCGTTGCGGGGTATCGTCGGGACGTTAGTGCGGAAGTCACGGCGGTGCCTGCTGGTGGTGTCGGTCAGGCTGCTCGGCCGCTCGGTGGCTGCTGAGATACCGGCCGACGCCGTCCAGGCGCTGCAGCGGGACGCAGAATACATGTAAGTTAAGGCCTGGAAGTGGGTTACAGTGGCCTTGCCAGTGTGACTGAGGGGGAACCGGTGTACCTGGTCCCGTTATCAGTTCGGGTCTCTCCCTCGGGAGGAACTGGCTGTGACCACTTGCCTGGTGGCCTTCGGCTTTGCCTTCCTGGTGGCATGTGCCGCCACCATCTCCGCCCGCCACATCGCCTTACGCGTGGGCATTGTGGACAAGCCCGACGGCTTCCGCAAAGTCCACCAGCGTGAGGTCCCTCTCCTGGGAGGCATCGCGGTCTATGTGGCCTTTGGTGCGCCCATAGCCGTGTTGTTTCTCGGCTACCGCAACGCAGTCTCCGACCTTCTACACCAGCATGGCGCCGAGCTGGGCGCGCTGCTGGCCGGCGGGGCAGTGGTCGTCGCTGCAGGCGTCGTGGACGACGTTCGTGGGCTGCCGGCGCGCTGGAAGTTACTGGTGCAAATTGTGGCAGCCTCCATTGCTTTCGCCGGCGGCTATGCCATAAGAGGCATCAGCAACCCGTTCGGCGGCACTATCGTGCTGGGCCTGCTCAGCTTCCCGGTGACGGTTTTCTGGTTCGTCGGATGTATGAATGCCGTCAACTTCCTGGATGGCCTGGACGGCCTGGCGGCCGGGGTCTGTCTCTTCGCCAGCGTCGCGTTGTTCCTGGTCAGCCTTTTCTTCGGCAACGTGGTGTGCATGCTGCTGATGGCCTGTCTGAGCGGGGCCATTCTGGGCTTCCTGCTGTTCAACTTCCATCCTGCCAGCATTTTCCTTGGCGACTCCGGCAGCATGTTACTGGGGTTCCTCGTGGGCGCCCTTTCCTTGCTCGGTGCCCGTAAGACCGAAGCGGCCATTGCCCTGCTGATCCCCATCATCTTGCTCGGCCTGCCCATACTGGACGCTGTGCTGGCCGTCCTGCGACGTTGGCTGCGGAAAGTGCCCATCTCGGCTGCCGACCGGCAGCACATCCACCACGTCCTGCTTTCCATGGGGCTGAGCCACAAACAGGTCGTCCTCATTCTGTACGGGGCCTGCGTTGCCCTTTGCGTTGCTGCGCTTCTGGTCACGGCCGGCCGGAGCGAGGTCACGCTGATGGTGCTTGGCTCTCTGGCCGTGGTCGCTTTCGTGTGCACTCGGGTGTTCGGCGGCCTGCGCTTCTTCGACGTGGTGGGCAGGATCTCCCGGGGGCTCGAACACAGCCAGCGGTCGGGAAGGGCCAGGGTCTCGGTGGAGAAAGCTGTCGCTCGCATGAAGCGGGCGCCGAGCGTCAGCACAGTGTGGCTGGCGTTCTCCGAAGCGCTCGAAAGCCTCGACCTGGACTACGCTCGGCTTCACCTGAAACGTGTCGGGCGGCTGCACGCCAGTGTCCTGCACTGGCCCGATGGCCGGCCGTGGACCGGAGAGCAGTCAAAGCCGGTGCTCGACGCCTGGTCCGCGCTGCTGAGCGTGCACAGCAACGGGCACGCCTTTGGTGAGCTGGAACTTCGCAAATCGGTGTTGACAAGCTCGCTGCTTCCCGAAGCGCCGGAGCTTGCAGAACGGCTCCGCCATGAGCTGTCGGGGCAGGTCGAGCGCTTGTCCGCCGTGACGGAGGAGGCCGCCGTTCTCCGGTCGGTGGTCGGGCCGTCCTAGCTCGACTGGGGATCTTGGGAGGATTTCTCGCGTTGGGACCAAAGGGGCTTAGTAAGACGCTGGTCGTTCTTGGGACGAGGCCGGAGGCGATCAAGCTGGCCCCCGTCATCGTCAGGCTCAGAGGGAGGCCGGAGCTGGGGCGTTGCCTGGTCTGCTCAACGGGCCAGCACCGAGAGATGCTGGATCAGACGCTGAAGACTTTCGGCATCGTCCCTGACATGGACCTGGACGTCATGCTATCGGGGCAGTCGCTTGCTGCCCTGGCGGCCAGGCTTTTCTGGAAGATTGACGCCGTCCTGGAGTCCGAAGAGCCGAGCTGGGTTCTCGTGCAAGGCGACACGCTCTCGGCGATGGTTGCGGCTGTCGTTGCCTTCTATCGCAGGATCAAGGTCGCGCACGTGGAGGCGGGGCTGCGCACGTACGACCGCTGGGCGCCGTTCCCCGAGGAGATCAACCGCACGTTTGTCAGCCATGTTGCCGACCTGCACTTTGCGCCGACGGAGCGCGCGGCCCGCAATCTGCGTCGCGAAGGCGTCCCTGCCGACCGGATCCACGTCACCGGCAATACCGTCGTGGATGCCCTGCTCTGGGTGCGCGATTGGGTGCGCCGCAGGCCGCCGTCGGGACTGCCGAAGGGCCTGCCGTCCGCGCTGGACGGGGGGAGACTGGTTCTCGTGACCGGTCACCGGCGGGAATCATTCGGATCCGGCCTGGAAAACATCTGTCTGGCCCTTCGAGACATCGCGCGCCGGCATGCAGACAGCATCATCGTCTACCCCGTTCATCTCAATCCCAACGTCCGCGAGCCGGTCTGGCGGATTCTTGGAAACGAGCCGCGCGTGTGTCTGACGGACCCGCTGCCATATCAGACTTTGGTGTACCTCATGGACCGCTGCTACTGCGTCCTCACCGATTCCGGCGGCATCCAGGAGGAAGCCCCGAGCCTGGGCAAACCGGTTCTCGTCATGCGCGACACCACGGAGAGGCCCGAAGGGATCGAAGCCGGCGTTGCCAGGCTGGTCGGTACGCGGCGCGCCAGCATCGTGGCCAGGGCGTGCGAGCTGCTTTCTGATGATGCGGCCTATCGAGACATGGCCCGGCCTGTGAACCCTTACGGTGACGGCAGCGCCTCCGAGCGGATCGTTGAGCTTCTGGCCGCCGCGCAACGCGACCTGCGCCCGCATGGCCGGGCCCGTCAACATGCCGTCATGGGTGCCGACACTGAACCATCCGTTATGAGGAACGCGTACAAATGAAAGTCGTCCTGCTTTGCGGGGGAAAGGGAACGAGGCTTCGCGAGCAGACGCAGTCCATCCCCAAGCCCCTTGTCGAGATCGGCGGCAAGCCCATCCTGTGGCATGTGATGAAGAGCTACGCGCATTTCGGTTTCAACGACTTCGTCCTGTGTCTCGGATACAAGGGCCGGATGATCAAGGAGTACTTCGACCCGCAGCGCAGTTGGCGGCATCAGGACTTGATTGTGGACGTGACGTGTGAGGGCGCTCCCAGGCTCCGGGTTCTGGGCACAGAAGACGAGGACTGGCGGATTGGTTTCGTGGACACCGGGGAAGCGACCGAAACCGGCGGCAGGATCAAGCGCGTCGAGCGCCTCGTGGACGGAGAGACCTTCATGGTCAACTACGCCGACGGGCTTGCCGACCTGGACGTGCGCCGTCTGCTCGAATTCCACCGCGCCCGGGGGAAGATCGGCACGCTCACCGTCGTGAGGCCGTTGTGTCAGTGGGGTGTGCTGGAGCTGAACGACGGGACGGTCACACGCTTCCGCGAGAAGCCCCGCATGAACGAATGGATCAGCGGAGGGTTCTTCGTGTTCGAAAGCAGGTTCTTCGATTATCTGGACGAGGACTGTGTCCTCGAGCGAGGGCCGCTGGAACGGCTTGCCGCCGATGGGCAACTGGCGGCCTTCCGCCATGCGGGGTTCTGGGAGTGTATGGACACGTACAAGGACTCGGTCACGCTCAATGAACTATGGCGCGGGGGGAGCGCTCCCTGGAAAGTGTGGCTTAACAATGATGGCCGGTGAACGCGACCAGTTGTGGCCTGGAAGGCGTGTCCTGGTGACGGGATGCACCGGTTTCGTGGCGTCCTGGCTCTGCGACGCGCTCTGCGAGGCCGGCGCTCACGTGGTCGGCGTAGACCATCGGATGGCGCCGATGTCGAACTTCAAGCTGCTTGGACTGGACGAGCGGCTCACTGTGGTCACTGGTTCCATAACTGATTTCTTCCTGATGCAGCGCCTTCTCAACGAGAACGGCGTGGAGATCGTTTTCCATCTTGCGGCACAGGCCATCGTCGGAGTGGCCAACCGTTCTCCGGTCTCGACTTTCGAGTCCAACATCAGGGGCACGTGGACTCTGCTGGAGGCTGCCCGGGGAGTTGGGACGGTTGAAGGAATCGTGGTCGCATCCAGCGACAAGGCCTATGGGGTTCACGACGTGCTGCCGTACCGGGAGGACTCGGCCCTCCAGCCCCTCTACCCGTACGACGTGTCCAAGGCATGCGCGGACATGATGGCGCGGTGCTATTGCCACACATACGACCTCCCGGTCTGCGTCACCAGGTTCGCGAACATCTACGGCGGCGGGGACCTGAACTTCTCGCGCATCGTGCCCGATGCCATGCGCAGCATTGTGCTGGACCGGAACCCCGTCATCCGCAGTGACGGAACTCCCGAGCGGGACCTCCTGTACGTGGAAGACGCGGTTGATCTGTATCTGACTCTTGCCCGGAACGCCGGTCGCGACGGCGTCGCCGGTGAGGCCTTCAACGCGGGGAGCGGAAGGCCGATCAGCGTTTTGAACCTGGTCAAGAGGGCGATCGCCTCCTCGGGGAAGGCTCACCTCGAACCGGACGTTCGGGGGAAGGCCAAGCCGGGCGGCGAGATAGATTCGCAGTTCCTCGATTCAACGAAAGTGGAGCGTACGCTGGGCTGGCGGCCTGGTGTCAGTCTGGATCGCGGGCTTGCGAGCACCTATCGCTGGTATGAGGCCAACCTGCCTCGCCTCGGCGCGCATCGGTTGAGCCCTGGCCCAAGTGCTGCGCTGTCGGTCGTTCACGGACCTTGAGATGATACCTGATACGCGAACAGTGTCGGCTGGCTCCCCGTTCTCGCTCAAGCGCGTGGCGGGCGGCTCGATGTGGCTGCTGTGGGGCCAGGGGATCACCTTGCTGACCGGCATCTACGTGGTGGGCGTGCTCTCGCGCCTGCTGGGCCCGCAAGGCTACGGCCAGTACGTTATCGCGACCAGCATCGTCCTGGCGTTCCGCAGTGTAGTTGTGTTCGGGGCCGATCCCATCGCTGTCAGAGAGATTGCGGCCGGTCGCGTGGACGGCGACCGATTCCTGTCGTGTCTGTTCGTGCTTCGGTTGGTTGTCGCGGTCCTGGCCTTCGTGGCCGCCGGGGCTTTCGCCCACTTGCTTGGCTTCCCGCCCGTCGTGCGTCGCGGGGTCTGGTGCTACGGCATTGTGTTGTTCCTTGTGGGTCCCCTGTCGTTCGGTGTCGCACTGCGGGCCAAGATAATGATGTGGCCTCAGTTCCTCCAGACGGTCGCGCATGGCGCATTTTGGGCGGCGGCGGTGACGATCCTGGCGCGTTCGGGGGCGGGCCCCATCGGAATACTCTGGGCTGGCGTGGCGGCCGGGGCAGTCTCGTGCGCCGTCCTGCTGATCTTCTCCTTCAAGCACGTGAGGCCCATGCTCCACGTGGATCTGCGCGCCGCCTGGTGGATGGCCAAAGAATCGGCTCCCTTGTTCGGTCAGTCATTTCTGGCCGGTTTGATGATTTCTTTGCCGATCTGGATTCTTGGGAGGTGCCAGTCGCCGGCCGCTGCGGCGCTGTTCGCGGCCCCGATGCGGATCATGATTTACCTCTGTTTCATTCCCTCGGCGCTCGCTCAATGCATTCTGCCGGCCCTCTCCGGTCGCCTTGCCAGGGACCCGCTGTCGGCGCGCCGTCTGTACCTCCAGTTCCTCTGGGCGATGACGGCGGTGGGCGCCGTGCTGGGCGGGCTGGTTCTGTTGAACGCCTCTCGCATTGTGATGCTGGTCTTCGGAGAGCAATTCGTTCGGTGCGTGCCAACTCTGAGGATGCTGACGGTTGTGTTCGGCGCGACGTGCGTTGGCATAGGCGGGGCTTGGTTGTCTGTGGCTTTGGGGCGGCAGAAGGTGAATCTGATTGTCTCAGCCGCACAATTGGTGGCGTTTGCCGTGCCGGCCCTGGCCTTGCGCATGGGGCCGTTCGGCGTTGCAGTCTGGCTGACGGTCTGTCAGTGCGCTGTGGCCGCTTTCTGGGTGTTGTTCGCCGCCTCTCGGCTGGCAGGGCCGCCGCGTGTGCCCTATCCGCTGGCGCCGGCCGGCATACAGGGCGGCGAGGAGGTCGGGTGCACTCCGGCTTGAGATACAAGTGCGTCTGCCAGAGCGTTTCGTAAGGGGTCGCGTGGTCAAGATGATAGGCCGGCAACTCAGAATAGGGCTCTTCCGATGGCTTCGGGCGTCTCTGCCCGGACCTGTGAAGAATTGGTTGTGGCGCACGGGCTGGGTCAGGCGTTTCGGGGCGCTGGATCCTTTCTACGGTCGTGGCTACGTCCATTTGCTGACTGCCGGCCCGTTGCGCGGGCACCGTCTGGTGACCCCGCTTGATGCAATGCACCTGGTGAACTTGCCGTACGAGCCGGACGTGTGCAAGACGTTGACCACGTTTCTGAGGCCGGGCGCCGTATGTGCCGACGTGGGGGCCCACGTGGGCTACATGACGCTTCTGATGGCGAAGCTCGTGGGGCCGCGGGGACGTGTCTATGCGATCGAGGCGGACTCCGACAATGTCGAAATGCTCCGCAGGAACGTCCACCTCAACGGCTACTCGAAGCGCGTTCGTATCCTTCACATGGCGGCGTGGGACGGCAGCGCCGAGGCCGTTCCCTTCCCGCAGGACCACCCGTCGCTCTCGGGCCAGGTCTGCGGAGACGGTGAGGAGGGCGAGCGGTTCGTCCGGGCGGCGGCTCTCGACACGGAGCTTGCCGACCTGGCCCGGCTGGACCTGGTGAAGATGGACATCGAGCGCAGTGAGGCGGCAGCCGTTCGTGGCATGCTCGGTCTCCTCCGGCGGTTGAAGCCCGTGATCGTGCTGGAGGCCCACGACCGCGAAGGCGAAGAAGCCCTCCAGGTCCTTGCGGACAAGGGCTATGCGTTGACGGACTGGCAGGACCGCTTGCTTAAGATTCCAGCGATCAGACGTCCCATCCACATCATAGGGCGCCCGTGCTTACCGGCGGGTCATTTCGGACAATAACCGTGGAATATAGCCTGCAACATATCCGGGCTTCCCATCCTGATGACCTGGGCAGGGGATGGCTGTGGACGGCGTTCGTGAGCCGGCCCCTTTCGGACCTTCTGGCCTGGCTGTTCCTTCGCCTCGGATTCTCGCCCAACTTCGTGACCCTGTGCAGTCAGCCGATCGGGCTGGCCGGATGTGCCCTCCTGGCGATAGGGGGCCCCACATGGTTGCTGGCCGGGGCTCTGCTCACTAACGTCTACTACCTTTTCGACTGCGCCGATGGATCAATGGCCCGCACGAGCGGGGCCAGGTCCTACAGGGGCGCGTTCCTTGACGATGCGCTGGGAAGCGCATGCTTTGCCTTGCGATTTGTGTGTATCGGCCTTGGTTTGTGGAGGATGCAAGGAGACTGGGGGCTGCGGCTGATCGGTCGCCTCGTGCCCGTGTGGGGTCCGGAGCAGATCGGCCTTGCGCTGTTCGTGACCGCAAGCGTCGTGGCCGTCTCTTACGTCTGGCAGTGGCTGACCATGCTCCAGTTTCACATCGTGAGTTTGGACAAACGCCGAGCGGAAGGACCCCAGCGGCAGCATCGGGCGGGCCAGCCCGGCGTTGACCGAAGGGCAAAGGGGAAGATTCGCAAGCGGGCGGCGTTGGCGTTTGTGGATTTCGTCCTGTTCGACTCTGTCTTTCCTCTCCTTCTCGTTTGCGCTCTGTTGAACTGTATGAGCCTCTACATCGTTTTCTATGCAGGTGCGCTGGCAGCGTCCTTGCCGATCCGGATTGCCTCTTGCGCGCGGAGACTATGAACGTCGTACTGTCAATGGGCACCCGTCTGGGTGCCGGCGGATTGGGTGGCTCGGCGGCCCAGGTGGCCGAAGCGCTGGCCGAGCGTGGCTGGCTGCGCTGCCTCATATGCGCAAGTGCGAACGGAACGGACATCGCACGCGATGCCTGCCGCGAGATAGCCACGAACTGGATAGCGTGGGCCTTCCTGCATTCTCCGCTGCGCCGGCGCCCCGACGTGCTGACCTACTGGCGCGACACATACTTCGACTGGCGAGCGCAGAAAGGGCTTCCGGAGGCGGACCTTTTCTACGGGATGAGTCAGTGCGCCCTGCTTTCGATGAGGCGGGCCGTGTCCATGGGCATGCCGGCGGTTCTTGACAGCGCCAACTGCCACGTCGCCTCGCTCTTCTCGCAGGTGGCTCGCGAAGGGCGCGCCTTTGGATTGCCGCATGATTTCCTCGGCGAACGGACCGTCGCAAGGACTGCGCAGGAGTACGAGTTGGCCACCCACATCCGCGTTCTGTCCACCGTGGCGCGGCAGACGTTCGTGGAGAGGGGCATCCCGCCCGAGCGCATCACGGTCATTCCGCCGGGGGTTGATCTCGCGCGGTTCCGCCCAGGGGCCGGGAAGCAAGACGACGTATTCAGGATAGGCTTTGTCGGCCAGGTATGCCTGAGGAAGGGGGTCCAGTACCTGCTGGCGGCTCTGGAGGGTTGGGATGGACGCGAATACGAGTTGCTGATTGATGGCAGCTCGGGTGACCGAGTATGTCGAGAGCTGCTGGATAACTATCGCCGCAGAGTCAACCTCAGGCAGGTTGAAAGCCCACGAATAGAAGAGACCTACCGCAGCCTTTCGGTCCTTGTGCTGCCCTCCGTGGAGGATGGATTCGGCATGGTGGTGGCCGAGGCGATGGCCTGCGGCGTGCCCGTAATCGTCACAGAGCACGTGGGGGCGAGAGATATCGTCAGAGAAGGTGAGACAGGTTTCATCATCCCACCGAGGGACGCGGCGAGCCTGGCCAGGCGCCTCCGTTACCTGTACAGGCATCCTGATACCGCTCGACGGATGGGGCGCAGGGGAGTTCACGAAATCAAGCGGCTTGAGGTGAGCAGGATCAGGCAGAGGATCGCCAGTATGTGTGAGCGGTTGGTCAGTGGGAGCCGTGCACGAGAGTGAACTGCCGGATCTCGGTTGAGGAGCATAAATGGCCAAACCCGGCATTGTGTCGAAAGTCACGAGTCTTCTTGTGCCTTCAGGTAGGTCCGCCCGGTCAATCAAGACAGGGCCTTTTAGGGGCCTGAAGATGCAAGTTGACCTGTCCTGCCAGAAGCAACTCTATGTCGGCGTTTGGGAACGAGAGGTATACAAATGGCTCAGGAGATTCTCACCGAACATCAGCACCGCTTTCGACATCGGTGCCGGCGAGGGCGAGTACACGCTGTATTTCCTTGCGAAGACACAAGCACGGAAGGTCTTCGCGTTCGAGCCGCTGGAGACAATGCGACACATCCTGGTGGCTAATCTCGAACTGAACGATCTTGCGGATGAGCCCGGCTTAGTGGTTTCGCCGAAGTTCGTTGGGTCGCGCGATAATGACCATGAGTGTAGCCTGCGCTCGTTACTGGGACAAATATCGCCCCCGTGTCTGATCAAGATTGACGTTGACGGCGCCGAGGCGGACATCCTCCGCGGAGCCGGAGCATTGCTGGATACGGACCAAACCTACTGGATAATCGAGACCCATTCCAAAGAACTCGAACGGCAGTGCATATCCATATTCGTCTTACACGGGTTCAACACGGTGATCGTCCCCAATGCGTGGTGGCGGATGATCCTGCCGGAGTCCAGATGCACCGAGCAGAACCGTTGGTTGGTCGCCATGAAGCCGCGCACGAGAAGCCGCAGTAACGGAGACGAACTGGAGGGCACCGTCAAGAAGAAGGGCTTCCTGCTGGACGTTTACGTCTGAGTTCGGCACGCCGAGGTGCGTGTGACGGCAAAGAGAGGAGGTGGGCTGGAACTATGAAACGTCGCTCGCGCAACCCGCTCGTCCTCAATTCCAACGGTGTAATCCGACTGGCCGCGGCGCACAACGCCCTGACCGCGAAGCTGGTCGAGCGTGCGGGATTCGATGCCGTGTGGGCGAGCGGGCTGGAGATCTCAACGTCGCACGGCGTGCCCGATGCCAATATCCTGACAATGACGGAATTCCTCAACGCAGCGGCGGAGATGGCCGATTCAGTCTCCATCCCCGTCGTTGCTGACTGCGACACGGGATTTGGCAACTCGAACAACATCATCCACCTGGTGCGCAAGTACGAGGCGGCGCGGATTGCGGCGATATGCATCGAGGACAAGCTGTTCCCCAAGGTGAACAGCTTCGTCCCCGGACGACAGGAGCTTGCGCCCATCGCGGAGTTCGTAGGCAAGATACTCGCCGCCAAGAATACACAGGAAACGGACGACTTCGTGGTGATCGCCCGCGTTGAGGCATTGATCGCGGGTTGGGGCATGGAGGAAGCCCTTCGCCGCGCGCACGCGTACGCGACTGCGGGGGCCGACGCGATATTCATCCACTCCAAGAGCACGGAGCCTGCCCAGATACTCGAATTCGCCGAGCGCTGGGACGGCAGCGCTCCCCTTGTCGTCGCCCCCACGACCTACTGCTCCGTCACGGTTGACGAGCTGGAGCGTGCCGGGGTGAAGGTCGTCATGTACACCAACCACGGGATGAGGGCGGCCGTAAGGGCCATCGGCGACGTGCTGGGTGAGATCCTCAGGAACGGCGGGAGTCGAACGGTCGAAGACAAGATCGCCCCCGTGAGCGAGTTGTTCCAGCTTCAAGGGATGGTCGAGCTGAAGAAGGCCGAAAAGGAGTACCTGAGGACGGAAAACGGCGCGACGACGGCCATTGTTCTGGCTGCCGGGGCGGGAGGCCAGTGTGACGAGTCCTTGCGGGCGCTTGTCGGCGACCGTCCTCGCGGCATGCTCGACGTCCATGGCCGCACGGTCTTACAGCGTCAGGTGGAGACCCTGCGCTCGGTGGGTGTTGAGGACGTCGTTGTTGTCGCGGGTTACAGGCGCGCGAAGATCGAAGATATGCAAGACGTCCGTGTTGTTGTCAATGAAGACTACGACACCACGCACATCGTCTCGTCCCTCATGGCGGCAGAGGACCACCTGCGCGGCGACGTCCTGGTGTCGTACTCGGACGTCCTGTACGACAAGCAGACGGTGCAGCGACTCCTTGATTGCCAGGATGACTTTGCGATCCTCGTGGACGGATCCTTTCATGACGACCACCGTCTGTGCGCCAAGCGGATTGATCGCGCCAAGGCAGAAAGGCCCTACCGGCGGCTTCTGCGCAGGCTTGATTCATCTGCACCCACGCCGGTGACCGCCATCGGCAAGGACGTTGAGCAGGACGAGACGGACTACGAGTTCGTGGGTGTCTCGAAGTTCTCGGCGCGTGGGTGCGAGGTGCTGCGGGACCTCTACAGCGACCTTCGGAGATCCAGGCCCAAGCCTTTCCACGAGGCGCCCTCCCTTGAGCGGGCTTCGCTGACGGATCTGTTCCAGGAACTCATAGACCGGGGCCACAGGGTGACCGGTGTCGAGGTCAACAGCGGCTGGGCCGAAGTGCACACTTTCGACGACTACCGCCGTATTTGTGCGTTGCTCTCGGCGGGCGAGATGGGATAACGGAAATGATCTCCGCGAAAGTCTTTCTCGATCGAGCCAGAGAGATGGGCCTGAGCATGTACTCAGGGGTGCCCTGCTCGCTCCTGGATCCGCTCATCAACTGCATCATCGAGCGCGACAACATCACCTATGTAGGCGCCGCAAGCGAGGGGGAGGCAGTGGCCATCGCCTCCGGGGCCTACCTGGCCGGCCGCACGGCTGCCGTGGTCTGCCAGAATTCAGGCCTGGGCAACGCCGTCAACCCGCTGACGTCGCTGAATGCCGTCTTCAAGATCCCGGTGTTGCTTGTTGTAACGCTCCGCGGGGAACCGGGACGGAAAGACGCTCCGCAGCATGCGTTGATGGGGCAGATCACCGAAGAACTGCTGGCGGCACTTCGAGTGCCCTGCCAGTGCTTTCCTGCGGTTGAGGGCGACGTGACGCCGAAGCTCGAACACGCCGTGCGCGTAATGAAGGATTCCGCCCTCCCGTACGCCTTCATTCTCAAGAAAGGGATGATCAGGCCCCACCAGGGCAATAACCACGCTCCCAGGCGGAACGGGAACGGCACACTATCGCTGCCTGAACTCCCTCTGCGCGCGGTGATGACGCGGCGCGAAGCCATCGAAGTGCTCGCGAGCGTTCGCGAGGAGGGCGATCTCTGCGTTTCCACCACGGGGAAGATATCGCGCGAGTTGTGTTGCGTGAACGACTCGCCCAGGAACTTCTACATGCTCGGTTCCATGGGGTGCGCAGGGGCCATTGCGCTGGGCGTCTCGCTGTCCAGGCCGGACGTGAGGGTGCTGGCAATTGACGGCGACGGCTCGGCTCTGATGAAACTGGGGACGATGGCGACCGTTGGCCGTTACCGACCCAAGCGATTCGTCCACGTGATCCTGGATAACGAATCGTACGAATCAACCGGCGGGCAGGCCAGTTCTTCGCCGTGCGTGGCGTTCGATCGAGTTGCGGCGGCGTGTGGATATGCGTCGGCCGTCAGTGTCTGTTCCCCCGATCGGCTGGCATCCGAGTTGAAGTGGGCGCGTGGCGCTCTGGGGCCGCAACTGCTTCACGTAAAGGTGAAGCGGGAGTCCACACAAGACCTTCCTCGGCCGGCACTGACGCCGGTCGAACTGAAAGACCGCTTCATGGCGGCCATCGCAGCAGAGGAGGCATGAGCGTGCAGGACGTGTGGTCCTACTCTCTGCCGACCAGAGTTCACTTCGGGCGAGGAAGTCTGAATGACCTGCGGGACGTGATGGAGGTGATGCTGCCGGCGGGCAAGGTCCTGCTGGTTACAAGCGCAGGTTCGATGAGAAGGTTGGGATACGTGGACCGCGTCGTTGACATGCTCTCGGACCTGGAAGTGGAGGTCTTTGACGGCACTGAGCCCAATCCGGGCTTTGAGTCCCTTGACGCAGGTATTCGCTTTGCCAGGGAAGTGGAGCCCGCCGTGGTGGT
>DAOVRD010000117.1 GCA_030628375.1 Planctomycetota bacterium | reverse complement strand
TGGGGGCCTTTGGCCCTTATGAAGTGAGTGCACGGCGCTGGGAAAATGGGGACTGGCATCCCGGAGGGTGCCTGTATCCCATTTTCCGGCATCATAGCGAAAAACGCGACAGGCATAGAACGACCTGCCAGTCCCTGTTTTTCCCGGGTAGGCCGGGCGCTGGGAACGGGCGTGGTCTATCCTGGACACCAGCCTGCCGGCCGGCTGGCGTGTCGTGTGCGCCCGCCGGGCCCGGTCGGCATCGTCGTCCGCTTCAGCCGCTTGACCTTTGCGGGCTGACGCGCACGACCATCTCCAGCTCGACCGGGACGTTGCGAGGCAGCGTTGACGTACCGACGGCGGACCTGGCGTGCCTTCCTTTCTCGCCGAAGAGCTGGACCATCAGTTCCGAAGCACCGTTGACCACTTCGGGTTGACGATCAAAACCCGGTGCGCTGTTCACGAATCCTCGGAGCTGCACGATTTCGTCCACGCGGTCCAGGCTGCCGACGACGGACTTGACGGCCGCCAGGCAATTCAGCGCACAGAGCCTTGCGCATTCGGCGCCCTCTTCGACGGACAGGTCCGCGCCCACCTGGCCCGTGTGAATGAGCTTGCCATCCTTGACGGGCACCTGACCGGAGGTGAACACCAGGTCGCCGGCAGCCTTCGCAGGCACGTACTGCGCCAGCGGCGTGGGGACGACGGGGAGTTCCATGCCCAATTCCGCAAGTTTGCTCTCGATCTCGCCCATACGGTTCCTCCCGGAAAGGTCTTCACAGTAGGTAGAAGGCGTAGACCTTCGTTTCTTTCGCGCCCCACGTCCCGTCGAGGACAAAGCGCACCGCGTCCAGTCGCCGGCCGATGGGCAGACGGACCAGCCGCTGGCAGTTGTTCTTCACCCGGGCCAGCTCGGTCCAGTTCCCTCCCGTGAGCCCTTCCACGCGGAACCCCCGCGGCAGAACGTCCGGCGGGGACGTAAGTTGATCGTCCTTCTGGTGATGGCTCATCTGGATGTTCTTGTCGAGGGCGCTGTCGAGGATCAGGGTGATCCGCTCGATGGGCTCCGGCCGGTCGAACTCGTAGGCCACGTGGTCGCCGGGCCGGCATTGCCAGCAGTGCAGGTCGTCACCGACGGGGCGGTTGATGCCATCGCGGAGCGGTTCCGGATCGCCCCGGGAGGCCGAGAGCCTCGCGTCCGTGGTGACTCGGCTGAATTCCTGCACGACGCCCGGCAGGTAGCAGTCGTCCTTCAGGAGTGCTTGCTGCAGCGCGTGAAGGCGGCCGTTCATGTCCCGAGGCAGGAGGCCCTGTCGCGTGGCCACGGCAGCCGCGGTGCCGACCGCCTGGCCCATGCTGGAGCAGGTGCCCATGACGCGGGCCGAACTCATGGCCGCGTGCGTGCAGCTTGCGACGCGCCCGGCGAACATCAGGTTCGCCACGTTCTTCGAGTAGAGGGCGCGATACGGGATCCCGTACGGCGATGCTGCGGGGTGAAATATGGTGGCCGGCGCCCCAATCTTGACCGACCAGAATCCGGCCGGGTGATGGTCGTCCATGGTCCACCCGCCGTAGGCGACCGTATCGTCGAAACGGCCTCCGGTCTCGACGTCGAGTTGCGTCAGGACGTGATCGCCGATGTAGCGCCGGCTCTCGCGCTTGCCGGGCAGGAACTGTATCCAGTCCAGGGCCCAGTTGGCCGCCTCGGCCCGGTGCCGGCAGCGGTTCTTGATGTGGTCCCAGACTCCGTAAGTGATCTTGAGCAATTCGTCGCGCAGGCGCTCGGTGTCGTGGATGCTGTCGCATTCGCCGCCGAGTTCGATCCACCAGTAGCCCTGTGTCCACCAGCGATGTCCATTCTCGCCGTAAGGCATCTCGTCGCAGTCCGTGAAACGGTGGGCCCAGGACGGAGGGTCGAAGGGCTGGGGCGTCTCGTACTGGCGGGCCTGGAAGTGGCACGTCATGCCCATCGTCCGGCTGTCGGCCTCCTCCGGCGCGATGGACTCGCCGTACTCGCTGCGGGCCTCCCGCCCCACGCGAAACTCGGCGCCCGTCAGCGGCGCGAGGATTCCGTCGCCGGAGCAGTCTGCGAATATTGCCGCGGACACCTTGTGGTGTGTCTGGGTCGTGAGCTGCCAGCCGCTCACCGACGCGATGCGGTCGCCGTCCATCTCGGCGTCCGTGCACGAGCAGTTCAGCAGCAGCGTCAGGTTCTCCTGGTAGAGGGCCCTCTCATAGAGGATCGTATCCCAGACGGAGTAGTTCTTGTTGGGGTTCCGGCAGAGGTTCTCCAGGCGCAGCTCTTCGAGGATGCCGGTCTCGCGCATGTTCTTGATGCTGTTGTGGCGATCGGCGCCGCAGATGTGGACGCGGATCTCCCCGGACGCGTTGCCGCCCAGGACGGGTCGGTCCTGCATCAGCACGACCTTCGCGCCGTGGCGGGCGGCGGAAAGGGCCGCGCACAATCCCGCCAGCCCGCCGCCGACCACGCAGAAATCGGCTTCGTGTTTTTCCTCGCGAAAGGATTCAGTCGGCTTCGTCATGGTTACTCCCGCGAAACAGGGCGTTGCAGCGACTGGCCCCGTTTCCTTTTCTGTGCCCCGCGGCCGACCAGAGACTTGGGACCTGTGCCGGCCGGGCGGCAAGTTGCTTCAACGTAGACGCACGCCCACGGCGTCCCGGACTTGTGGGTCGCCCCGCCGTCAGCCATTCCGAGCGGACCCCCCCTGCAGGAGGCCGCGAAGGAATTCCACAACGTCGGGATGGTCCCACTGTGCCATGCCGAGGTGCCTGCGGACGATCTTGCCGTCGGGCGAGATGATAAAGGTTGTCGGTATTGCCTCCGTTTCGAGTGCCGGAGGCGGCCTCGTCGTCGCGCTGTAGACAGGGAGTGTGAAGTCGTTGTCGCGAACGAAGTCCCGAAGCGTTCCGGCGTCCTCATCGGAAGCGAGAACGAAGACCACGCCTTCAGGGGCCAACTCCTCGTAGAGGCGTTGGATGCTCGGCATCTCCACCCTGCACGGCGGGCACCACGTGGCCCAGATGTTCAGGAACACCACCTTCCCCTTCAGGTCCGCCATGTTCAGATCCTGCCCGTCCAGACCCCGGACGGTCCAGTCGTAGTCCATGTCGCCGTAGGGGGCGCTCGGGATGGGCGGCGGGCGGAGCATGCCCTCCGGTCCGCCCGAACGCCGGAGCACGGTTGCCAGTATGACACACCCGCCCATCACTACCAGCGCGACGGCCACCGCCGCCGCATAGCCGACCGTGAACTTCCTGTCTGACGCTGCCATGACGCTCTCCGTTAAGATTCCTCGCCCGGCACGCCGGCCGCCCGGCCCCCTTACGTGGCCGGCGGCAGCCCGCATATTATGGCCACGATACCCCGGCGGATCATCATCACTGCTATCGCGGCAAGCAGCAGGCTGGCGAGTTTCGATATCGTCTTGGCTCCGGTTCTGCCGAGCGCGCGGATGATGGGTCCCGACAGGAAGAACACGACCCCCGCGACGATGATGTTGACGTAGATGGCAAAGGCTGTGGGTGCGATGCCGTGTTCGTTCAGCAGGAGGAGTATAGTCGCCAGAACGGCCGGTCCGGCGATCAGCGGCACGCCGAGGGGCACGGCGCCCATCGTCTCCGCGTCCGCTTCATACGCCGCCTTTTGCGTGCCCAGGAGACCGCTGACCGAAATGATGAACAGCAGCGCGCCGCCGGCAATCATGAAATCGCCCACCGTAATGCCCAGCCACTGGAGCACCGTCCTCCCGGCTACGAGGAACAGCAACGCCACCACCATGGCTACCAGGACCGACTGGACGATGATGCGCTTGACCTGGGCTTGCTTCAGCCCTTCGGTCATTCCGACGAAAAGGGGGAGCGTGCCTATGGCGTCGGTCGCCACGAAAAGGGGCACGAAACAGAGCCAGAACTCAATCATCTGTCCCTCCGCGTGCTTCGATGAGTTTGCTCACCAGGCCCGGCAGATCCGTGGGCGAGTCCGCGACGGCATCCGCAGCCGCCAGTTCCGCAGGTTCGCCCAGGCCGTAGCTGACGGCGATGGCCGCGAGCCCGTTTCGATGCGCGGCTTCGATGTCGTCCGGCCGGTCGCCGACGACGATGCCGGGCCGCTCCTCGAAGCGTTCCAGAAGCTCCCGCACCATGCCGATCTTGTCGTCGCCGTCGTGCTGGAGGAACCTGATAGCATCGAAGTACGGCGCCAGGTCGTATGCCCCGATGACGGCTTCGACATAGGGCCGCGGACCGTTCGTGCAGACGGCCATGCGCGCAACGGACTGCCGCAGCGTTCTCAAGACGTCAAGAACCCCGGGGAAAAGGTCGCCCGCCTCCGGAACAAGCTCGATCTCCGTGCGGTCAACGTCCCGCGCAATCTCCGGTCCGATGCCGGGCGGCGACACTTCGTCGAGCCAGGCATGGAACTCCGGCGTCGGCCTGCCGATGAAGTAGCGGATCTTG
The DNA here is from genome assembly GCA_030628375.1 of Planctomycetota bacterium. Classification (GTDB taxonomy): domain Bacteria; phylum Planctomycetota; class Brocadiia; order SM23-32; family SM23-32; genus DAOVRD01. The sequence goes on along the minus strand of DAOVRD010000117.1, from coordinate 7,012 downwards.
CTCTCCGGCGGCGGCGTGAGGTCCCGCGTCTCGAAGCTCATGATCACTGCGGGCACCGTGACCGCTTCCGCCCGGAACAGCGTCCCGTCCAGGTCGAAGATCACCAGCCCTCGTCTGTCCATTTGCCGGGCCTCAACGATAGGCCGCCTCAGAACTCCATCCAGTCGCCGCATCTCTCCGCCCAGGCCTTGCACTGGGCGTGCAGCTCGCGGACGGTGTCCGCATGGCGCGGGTCGGACGCCAGGTTGTTCATTTCCAACGGGTCCTCTTGCAGGTCGTAGAGTTCGGGTATGTCGTGGGGATCGCAGACGTATTTGTGGCGTTTGGTGATTGCGGCCCGGCGGTCCATGTCCCTGCCGCGGCTGCCGCAGAACTCGCAGAACACGGGCCTTTCGGGCGGCGCCGTTGCCTGCGCAACGCGGTCGCCCAACGAGATGCCGTCCAGATCGTCAGGGATGCTCATGCCCATCAGCTCGAGCAACGTCGGCATCACGTCAAGGTGTGATACGGGCACGTCGAAAGTTCCCGGCCCGGCGTCCGGCAGCCGAACGGTCCAGGGCATGCAGATCGCCTGCTCGTACATCTCGAACTTCTGGTACATGCAGCGCTGCCCCAGGAAGTCGCCGTGGTCCACGGTGAACGTGACGATCGTGTCGTTGGACAGGCCGGATGCATCCACGGCATCCAGCACAGTGCCGATGCCGGCATCCACCAGGTTGACCAGGCCCAGGTGCGCCGCCCACACCTTGCGCCACTCTTCCATGGTCACGCCTTCGCCCAGTTGGCGCGCGATGCCCTGGCGGCGGTTGGCTGGCTCGCCCTCGGGGACCTGGCCGACGTTCGCCGGCAGGTCCAGGCCGTCGGGATCGAAGAGGGACGCATACGGTTCGGGCACGCGGAGCGGCGGATGAGGCGCCCACAGGAACAGGAAGAGGGCGAACGGCCGCTCGTGAGGTCGCTGGAGGAATTCGACCGCCCGTCTGCACCAGTAACTGTCCAGGAAGTGCTCGACCGCATGGGGCCAGACGGCGGTTCGCGTGCTGGAGAACCCGCGGCGGACCATCTCGCCAAACTGCGCCAGGACGATCTGCTTGGAGAACATGCCCGGCTCCGGAGGCTTGTCGTCCATGCCGTGCTCGGAAAGATAGCGGCGATGCTCGGCCTCGCTCGCCCACAGCGCGAACGGCACGCGCTCGCGATAGGTCGGCTTGACCTTCACATGGTCAATGCCCACGTGCGCCACCTCGTAACCCGCCTCCGCCAGGCACTGCTGGAACGTCTTGTGGTCCTGAGCGGTCTCCCCCTGGAAGTCGTTGTAGACCACGCCGTTGTGCATGGGGTACTTGCCCGTGAAGAGCGCCGTCCGCGCCGGCGCGCAAAGCGGCGCCGTATTGTAGGTGCGCGTGCAGGTGTAGCTCTGCGACGCCAGGCGGTTCAGGTTCGGCGCCACCTCGACGCCGCACTGCACCATGCCGAGGCTGTCGGCACGCTGATGGTCCGTCATGATGAACAGCAGATTGGGTCTCTGTTGCGCCATTGCTCACCCGCCTGCAATCGGGACAGGATGTCGGCCTCTTCCTCGCCGTGCCCTGCTGTGCGGCGGCAGACCCCGGCAGTTTCTCAGCTCCGTTGCTTCACAGCGGCGGCAGCGATTCGAACTCAGGCACCCGCACCTGATACACGTTGCCGTATCCCGTAAGGTCGCTTGTGTAAATGACATGGGACCCGTCCGGGCTGAAGCGCGGATGCACGTGCACCACTTGCACGTGGAAGCTGCTGCGATGCTCGCAGAGCACGCGCGGCCCGTCAAACGCTTCGCCGTTCCACTTCCAGATGCGCACGACGGGGCTTGCATCCCCGACGATCAGGTTGAAGTCGTTGGAGTGGATATGGCCGGTCTCGTGCGGGAAGTCCACCTCGAAGGGGTCCGTGTTGTCCCAGCGGATGCGGTCGAAGAACTTGCGCCCCTCCGGCCACCGGCCGTGGTAGCCGATGTGTACGCCGTCGGCGTGCCAGTACTCGTGTCCCACGGATTCAGCGCCTTCGCGGGGACGGATCTGCCAGGCGTCCCCGGTGTTCAGGTCCAGACCCCAGATGCGGTTGTCCACCTTGTCCCACGGACCCTCGTGGCAGAAGGTGAGCAGGTTGGCCTGTGTCGGCGAAGTGTTCACGTGCCCGATCCAGGTCTTCTCTTCCCAGGCGGTTTCGGCGCCGCTGCCGTCCGTTGCGATCTTCATGATCCGGCTCAGCGGATGCGCCTCACAGGTCTCCGCAAAGCCGGCGTAGGCGTAGCGCACCGGTATCTTGATGCGATCCGACAGGTCCTCGTAGATGCCCGCGCAGACGTATGCACCGTCGGCCGTGCAGTTGATCATGGAGGCGCGAAAGCCGTCGGGCCTTGTCCAGAGCGTGCGCAACTCGAGCGAGCGCAGGTCCAGCGCCGCCAGGTCCGCGCCGTGCCAGAAGTAGGCCTCATCCCGCGCCGGGTTGACGCAGGTGGCCAGGAAGCCCGCATCCGCCGCCAGGTCGGTCAGTTGGGTTATCTCACCTGTGTCGAGGTGGATGCTGAACAGGTTGGAGCGGTTCTGTCGGTCCGAGCCGAACAGCAGCCGCCGCCCGGCGTCCCACCACCCCGGATTGGTGAAGTACAGATGGTGGCTATGGCCCTTGTGGTCGGTGAGTTGCCGAACGGATGCGCCGCTGACCGGATCCTCGTAATCCCTCCACTCAACCGCCCATATGCGCCCAGCCGCCATTGCTTTCCTCCTCATCCTGACCAACCCGCCCTTCCGACAAGAGCCGCAAGCGGCTAGGGCCGAGAATTCGTAGTATGGGCCAGAACGCGCGGAGATTCAAGAGATATGCAGGGCTGGGCGTCAGCGGTCGAGGGGTACTGCGTTCTAGGATCGCCACGGCTTGAAGCAACTGGACAGCTTCAGTTCCTGATCGTCGTACTGCTGAGCCTCTGGACGGTCCGCAGACTGTGACATGCGACGGAAGCTTACCTTGCCTAACGGTAGCCCGTCCCTGACGACCGTGCGTACGCTGTGGCCTCGCACCTCGAATATAATAGGGGTCCCTTCATCGCGGCTGAAGCCAAACCACGGATGAGCGAACCCGGCGTACTCGATCCGCCACTCGCCGAGCGTTTCAGTATATGCTTGGCACTCTACCGCCAAGTGACCTGGTAGTCTGAGCCGTTCTTTGGATCTCAGGATGTACAAACGATCCGGATCGAGCAGTAGCGCGTCGTCTTCGAGGCCTACGGGTTCCCAGAATTGCTCCGGCTCGTAATCGCCGCTTCTGTCTGGGTGTATTGCCTTGGGCGGATCCTTCTTCGCGACGAAACCGCAGCAACCTGTGCCTTGATCTTCGGTCAGGTCCAGCGAGAATGGATACGTAGTCTCGCGGAGCGAATGTTCGTCCGGCATGAGGTGCTGACCCTGCTTGTCTACAACGGGAAAAGGGCTTTCGTAGCGCAACTCATCCATGGTCAGTGTAAACAGGTCTTCGGCGCCGCAGTAGAGCCTGAGCTGCGACAGGCAAGTGCCCGGGCTGACCTGCAAGTTGAAACTGATGGGCGCTACTTCCACGTAAAGACGCCCATCCGTATCCTCAGGGAGGCGATCAAACTCTGGGCACCTGCGACCGAGGAGCCTGACAAGCACATCCAACCGCCCGATCGAGCTTCTGGCCGTTGCCTTACCCCTAATCTGCATTCCCCGGAGGTCAAGTTCACAGCCGAGACGAACCAAGTAAACGTGGCCCCTCTCGAAGACGGTATCTTCGCTCAAGGTCTTCGGGCTGCGATGTCGGCCATGATAGTGGATCAAGTCGTCGACTGATAACGTCCCGCCACCCCGGCAGCTGCCTTTCATCTCCCAGTACTCTTCTGCGAGGGGCAAGTCCATTGCAGAGGTGTTGAAGGCTACTTCCGCCCCAGTGATGCGACGGTGCCCATTGCTGTTAGGCATCATTCGGGAGCGGATCTCGCCGGGACAAAGAATCCCAACCCCCATGATACGGCCCCCTACGCGGACATTCGGAAGCTTAGAAACTCAGCTAGAGCTGGCTCGCTCCGGATGGTCTTGAAGGACTGAGGCGGGCCAAGTTGTGGAAAAAGCTCACGGGCCTCCACAAGCCCAATCGGCGGATCCAGCACCCGTATATCGGACAAGCGGACAGCATACCCCCCTTGTCGGCCATCGAAATAGCGTTCGAAGGTATCCCTTCCAATTCCGCCTTGGTCACCGTAGGAGGACCACAGTTCGCCCTTGCTGGCCCTCTCAGCCCCCGCGATCTTCGCGGTGAACATGAACGAGCCAACTGGCTTGCTTACATAGAACAGTGCGGTGGCGCCCTCATACTTCCGCGAGAAGGACCGACGGAACTCCACAAGCTTGAGCCCCTGAAGGATCAGGTCCGCGAAACGCGGCTTTATAGACATCACCAAATCGGGGACAACCCTCTGCGAGGCCGCACTGACTCCACGTTCGACATCGTGCGGAGCCACGTGCGGGCGTGGGGGTAGTACCTGGTGTCCCAATGCGCTCACGGAGTCTTTGATGACAGATACGGGGCAAGTATACACAAGCTCATCAACGCCATTAACATACTTGCTGACAAGACGGGCAACCCGCTGAAACCCCAGTCTCTCAAAGAAACCTATGTCTTCTTGTGAAAGCGCTTCGCTTATGGTCACGTACACTGCGTCGGTACCAACCTCGAGTAAGCCTTGGCTGGCCTGCCCCAAGAGGACAGTCCCCCATCTGTCACCGCGGAGATTTTCCCTTATGCGGATGGAACACAACTTAGCGCGCCGACCCAGTTTTAAGATAACCAATCCCGCGACGGCACCGTCGTCGTCCAACACAAGACCCCGTCGCTCACCGACTGCCAGCCCAGGGAGCACTTTCGAGTCGAACCAATGACCGATGTTTGGATAGAGAGCTACGCTCTGCATCAAGAACTGACGTATTTGCGTGTGGTCTCCCACTTCGATGTCGCGAACCAAAAGCATACGGACTCCTCCAAACGTCAGACGTCAACGACCTCCACGTATCGCAACGACAATTCCCAGTATCTGCCCGGGGGCGACTAACCCCGCCAAAAGTATACCAGTGGTCCGGCCAAAGTCAAGAAGCTCCAGAGAAGCCGAGCAGACAGCCACACAAGATACGATCTGTCCCCGCCGAGCGCGAAACGGAACTTTCCGGGCACGGTCGCGTCTAATATGATGATGGAAGCTCCAAGCGTCAAGTCCCGATTGACAAACGGTCCGTGACCGGGAGGTCGGAGAATGCTAGGCAGAAAGGCTTTCGTGCTGGCGACGCTGGCGTTCCTTCTCATGTGCAGGACGGCGGGAGCAACGGGAATCATGATCCCGGAGGACCGGAGCCTGCCACCGCTGGCCATCAAGAGCCACCGCGTCAACGTGCGCGTCGAAGGCAACGTGGCCACCACGCAACTGAGCCAGGTCTTCCTGAACAGCTCGTCGCGGAGGCTGGAAGCGACCTACATCTTCCCCGTGCCGCGCGAAGCCGCACTGACCGACTTCGCCATGTACATCAACGGCAAGCGGCAGAGCGGCGAGGTGCTCGAAGCCGATCGCGCCCGCCAGATCTACCAGGATATCGTTCGTCGGCTGCGCGATCCCGGCCTGCTCGAATACCTGGACTCCGGCCTGCTGCGCATGAGGGTCTTCCCCATCGAACCGCACAGCGAAACCAAGGTCGAGGTGACCTACACCCACGCCCTGCCGTTCGAGAGCGGCGTCTATGAATACACCTTCCCCTTGAAGACCGGACACCGCTCCTCGAAGGTGCTGGAAGACTTCACCGTCGCGGTGGAGATCGCCGGCAACCAGCCCATCAAGAACGTCTATTCGCCCACCCACGACGTGGGCGTGACGCGCAAGGACGACTACCACGCCATCGTGGGACTTGAGAAGAGCGGCGCCATGCTCGACACCGACTTCACGCTGTTCTACGCGCTGAGCCGCGCGGACTTCGGCCTGAATCTGCTCACGCACCGCCGGGAGGGCGAGGACGGCTATTTCGCCCTGATGATCTCGCCCCGCGTCGAGCTGGAGCAGGGCAAGGTGATGCCCAAAGACGTCTGCTTCGTCATAGACGTCAGCGGCAGCATGCAGGAGCAGAACCGCATCGCCAGCGCGCGGGACGCGGTGAAGTTCTGCCTGAAGGCCCTGAACCCGGGCGACCGCTTCGCGCTGATCACGTTCAGCACGGGTGTCGAAGTCTTCGGGGACGGATTGACTGACGCGACCCCCGAGGCCATCGAGAAGGCCGTTGCGCACGTGGAGAAGCTGGAGGCGCGCGGCGGCACGGATATGTGCCGTGCGGCGCTGGAGGCCCTGGGCATGGTTGCCGGAGGCGACCGGCCCTACCTGGTCGTGCTGGCGACCGACGGCAAGCCGACGGTCGGCGTCACCGAAACGGACGAGATCGTCAAGAAGGTCGAGGAGGCCAACCGGGCGAACGTCCGCGTTTTCCCCTTCGGCATCGCCGAGCAGTTGAACGTCGTCCTGCTGGACAGGATCGCCGAGGCGACCAGGGGCTACAGCGAGTATGTGGCGCCCGGCCGCGAGATAGAGGCCAAGATATCGAGCTTCTTCCGCAAGGTCAGCCATCCGGTGCTCTCCGACCTGAAGCTCGACTTTGGCACGATCAAGGTCACTGACCTGTATCCCGGGCAGATACCGGACCTGTTCCGCGGCAGTCAGATCGTTGCGTTCGGCCGCTTCGAAGGCAGCGGCGACGTGGCGGTGAAGCTCACGGGCGCCGTCGAGGGCAAAGGGCAGACGTTCGCTCACGACGCCTCGTTCCCCAAGGAGAACGCCGCAAACGATTTCCTGGCACAGCTTTGGGCCCGCCGCAAGATCGCCTATCTGCTCGACCAGATCCGACTTCACGGCGAAACGAAGGAACTGGAGGACGAGGTGGTGCGCCTGAGCAAGGAGTACGGCATTGCGACGCCCTACACGTCCTACCTG
>DAOVRD010000280.1 GCA_030628375.1 Planctomycetota bacterium | reverse complement strand
TAGCGGAGCGCTTCTTCGATTGGGACATCAGGAGGTTGTCGGTGCCAGCGGCTGTCGCGGGAATCCTGAGGCGGGAGCAGAACGCGGCGCCTCTGCACAAGGTCGAAGTGTACGCCCGCGCCAAGAGGCTGCGGGAGGAGTGCAAGCTCGACCCCGTTCGAATGCTCGCGTTGCGGGAGCGGTACGGCCCGTTCGACTGGCGCAGCCCGTACCCGCATGCCATCTATTGGGCCAGCCTGGGCCTGGAGCGACTGGACGCGCTTGAACGGCGCACCTTCGATACGGTCGAGAAGTTCAACTTGCCCGAGCCAAAAAAGGGGGGGCGCAGAGACGGCCTGCCGGAGGATGAGAAGTTCTACGAGTATCAGCGCGTTTCGTTGAAGCGCGTGATCTACGGCTCCATGCAGAGCCTGGTCATGCATGGCCGACTGCTGTTTGACGTCCAAGGCAGGCTGCTGCTTGAAATGGGAACCGACTACAGGTTCGCCGACGCAACGCTCCCGCTGTTCGAGGAGATCATCGAAGCACACGGCACTCGATTCAGGATGGGGAGCGCGGAAGGGCTGCAGCACTTCTTGATGCGGGGCATAGTTGAGTTCTATTTCATGGGGAATAACCGCAAGTCCGTGGAGTACTTCAGACTCCTGGAGGAGAAGTTCGCCTGGGTGGTGGATGATCGCTCCTACGACGACTACCTGGAGTATCGGCTCGTGTCGCACATGGAGGACATGTCCACCAGCCAGTTCCGCCGCTACGTTTACGGCCGGCTGCTGCATATGTACATCGCCATGGCCTGCAACGAAGATGAGAGGGCCTACGCTTTCGAGCAGGAAGTCAGACGGCGCGTCAAGAAGTGGAACGAAGACGCCGAGCCGGACCTCAGGGGAATGGTCAGATACGAGACTATCAAGAACGTGGTCCTCCGCGACCTCCTGGTCGGCACGTACCGTATCTCCAGGGCTGCCATGGTCAACCTGAAGGCCCGTGTGCAGAAGGAGCATCCCCGGGAATACGCGGCCATAATGCAGATGCTGCAGGAGGAAGGGCGGGCGCTGCTCGAACCCGAAGAAGTCGAAGAGAGATGGCGGCAGAGTCGCTACTGATTCGGCCCGTGTGCTATGGGCGGCCCGTCTGGGAGTCCGGGTCGGGCTCTTCTTGAAGGATCAGCTTGCCGGCCTCACTCAGATCTCCGGCGAGCATGTCGGCCCACGCGGATGCCCGGCTGCCGATCAATATTGTCCGGCAGCCCGTGCGCCGCCCCGCTTCGACATCCCGTTCCGAGTCGCCCACTGCGTAGGAGCGGGCCAGGTTGACGTCCCAGTCGCGGGCGGCGCGCTCCAGCAGGCCGGGTTGCGGCTTTCGACATCCGCAGACCCGCGCGTACCGGCTGACTGTCCCTTCGGGCAGATGAGGGCAGTAATAGAAACCGTCCACGACAGCGCCCTCACGCTCCAGCAGGCGTTCGATCTCCCGCTCGATCTCCAGCACGGCGTCCTCCGTGAGCCAGCCGCGGGCCACCGCGCTTTGATTTGTCACGATCAGCAGCAGGAACCCCGCTTCCTTGAGCCTCGTCAGCGCTTCCGCTGCCCCGGGCAGGATGCGGATGTCGTCCGTGGCTCTGAGGTAACCGACGTCCTCAACGATGGTGCCGTCCCTGTCCAGGAAGACGGCGCGGTTGGTCGGTTCGTTCACACCAGTCCCTTCCATTTCCTCAAGGTCCACTCGGCCACCACGCAGGCGGCGAAGAGCGCGAACAGCGGCCACGAGTCCCAGATGTCCCTTCGCTTGCGCGTGGTCAACTTCAAGGGCTCGCCCCTTTCTTCCAGGCTGCGGAACAGCTCGTCTGCCTGGAGGTAGTGGTAGTACCGGCCGCCGGCCTCCTTCGTGACCGCTGAGATCCTGCGCAGCAGCTTCAGGTCGGCTATCGGGTCCTCCAGCTCCAGGTCAAGGCTATGGGCATGGAAGTGGCAACTGTCGCGTCCCAGGAATTGATCGTCCCGCGTCGCTTCACCGCTGACCGTGTATTCCCCGCTCGAGGACGGCGAATACTCCGCCACGTACGCGCCTTCCTGCCGGGAGAAGGCGTAGGCCAGGTCGGCCGTTTCACCTCCTGGACTCGTAATGCGCAGGGCGAGTTGGGCGTCCCGTATGGGCTGGTCGTCCCGTCCGGCCAGGTGCAGCTTTATCTTGAGTTCCTCGTCCACCAGGAGCTGTGCCTTGCTCAACTCGATCCAGAGTCGCCCTGGAGGCTTCTCTTCGCGGCCCGCCGCCCACATGGCCAACTGCCGCCAGAAGCGGCGATGGTAGTCCTGAGTGTCCCGCTCGGTGAAGAACCACCGGAACGTCGTGTCGGCCAGAAGACAGGCCACTCGCCCGCGCCCGGCCCGGTGAACGACCAGCAGCGGGTTATCGTCCTGGTCGCTGGCCAGGACAGTGGCGCCGCGCTTCAGTTGCAGACCCGCCACGGCGCCCGCCAACGGCGGCAGGTTGTCCCACGCGTCGACCGTGGCCTGGCCTGTGGCGGCGAGTGTCAGGGCGGGGTGCGTCGCGTCCTCCAGCGCAACACGGAACTGGCGCTTGCCGGTGGCTATGCGCACGCTGCCGGCGAACCTTACCGGCAGCAGGTCCTCCAGCGCTGTGCCGCGCCAGCCATGGCGGCCACCGCTTCTCTGGGACAGCAGGACCACCAATCCCTTGCCCTCTTCCTGCACGGCGCGTCGGATCTGCAGCATCTGGCTGGGCAGCAAGGCCGAGGCGGGCAGGTCCCCGAGTATGGCCACGTCGTAGCGCTCCATCTCCGTTTGCGCGGGCGGGAGCTTCTGGCCGGGCAGGATCAGCACCCGGCGCAGGTCCACGTGCTCGGCGCCCTGCAGGGACCGGGCGATGAATTTGCTCTCCGGGCGCGTGACATCGAAGAAGGCGACCCGCACGCCGCTGCTGATGACCTTGACGAACGTGCTGCGGGAGTTGTTGTCCTGCAGTATCTCGTTCGGCACCGCCTCCGCGCTGACGGTCACTCTGTACTCACCGACCTTCTCCGGCACGACGTCGAACTCCAGCGGCACCGTCTCTTCGCTGTGCGCAACAATGACGGTTCTCTCGGTGCTGGGCAGCCCCGGCGAATCCAGCCGCACCTTCACCGGCAGCCCCTGGCATCCCCTGAACATGACGGCTGCGCGCACCGGGAAACTGGTGAAGAGCAGCGCGGACTTCGGCGCGGAGATGTCCAGCACCTTGACGTCTCGCAGCTCGGAGGTGGCCTGGTCCTGGCCGACCCCCACGGTGAAGACGGCCACGCCCTGTTCGTTCAGAGCGGCGGCGACGTCCACCGGGTCGGGCGGACCCCAGTTGTGCGAGCCGTCACCGATTACGACGACGGCGTCGCTGCGGCTATTGGTCATTTCGGCGAACGCCTTCTGGATGGCCAGGCCGTACGCGCTGTAATTGGCGGCCGCCTCTCGTTCTTGAGCTTCCCCGGCCAGCAGATCGCGTGCGAAACCCAGAATGACCAGGTCGTACTGCTCCTTGAGGGCCTCCAATCGCGACTTGTTCTCCTCCAGCAAGTGGTTCACGGCCTCCAGTCGGCTGACGCCGCTGGCGGTGTCGTTGATCTCTTTCATGGACCGGCTTTGATCTATCAACAGCACGAGCGGGCGCCTGGCCAGTTCGTGATGGGTGGTCTGCAGGCTTGGACGGAGCAGGCAGACCAGGACGAGGGCGATCGCGCAAAACCGCAGCGCAAGCAGCAGGAGCTTGAAACGCCTCGACACGGGTCGCGTTGTGCGGGCGTAGCCGGCGACTGAGAACGCCCCGAACAGCAGCGCCAGGACCAGCACAATCCACAGATTGATAAAGGGCCTGAGCACCAGGCCGGTTTCCTCCATAAGTATGCGCGTCCCTGCGACAAGATGAAGGGGACACTCGTCATTCTATGGCTCAAGGGCCTGTCTTTGCAACGCGTGCTGACGGCGTGCCCTCAGCGGCACGGAATCGGCGTTCTAGCTTCCCCACACGCCGATCAGTACCAGGCCCGCGGTGATCAAGAACATGCCCGTGAGACGCACCGGGAGTGCTCTCTCTCTGTAAATGACGAGCGCAAAGACCACGCCAAGGACAACGCTGAACTGCCTGAAAGCAATGACGTAACTGGCCCGCTGGGTGAGTTGATACGCCCAGAGCACGAGCCAATACGATCCGAAGCTCAATAGAGCCGCAAGAATCGGAAGCCTCCAACCTACCACACTGGAGGTGGCATCCTGGGTTCTGGACATCTTCACGCACACTGCGTAGACCACATAGGCAATCAGGAAGAAGAAATAGCCATATCGAGCCGCCGTGGCAGGCCCCGGCTTCACTGCTTCCGAGGCAATCTTGTCGAGAAGCGTGTAGCCGACCGTGCCAAGGGCGGCAAGGAGCATCCAGAGAACCGCCTGATTCAAGTATCGACGTACCCGCAAGTCGCGGAACGAGTGAAGCGGGGCAAGAGAGCAGCCGGTGACTACCAGCGCCATCCCCAACCAGCTGGCCGCGGTGGGCCACCTGCCACGCAGCAAGTCTCCCACCGCCACGAGCAATACCGGCAGGGACCGAACGATTGGGTATACGACGGTGAAATCCGATGAACTATACGCACGCGCAAGAGAGAAAAAGTACACCCCGCAACAGATGCCGGAGCCGACGACACACGCCCAGGCCTTGACGCTAAGAGAATGCGCAACCGCTTCGCCTGCAACCGCGGGCAGGGCACCAGCCAAGACCATCACAAGGAGCATCCGCCAGATGAACTTCGTTTCGTTCCGTTCACGACGGGCAAGCAGGTTCCACCCGGCGTGCATGAAGGACGAAGTCACAACAAGGGCCACTACCAGGGAGTTCATGCGCCCGGCCTCGTTCGTGGTCGAGGGAGACGAATTGCAGACTGTAGACTGTAGACCGCAGGTACCTCCAGCCTCCAGCCTCCCGTCTCCAGCCTCCCGTGGGTACGGCCCCTCGACCACGCTCGGGACAAGCGCGCCCTGCTTCAGGCGGCCAACCCGGGACTCAGTTGGAGGGCGGGTCGAGCACGGCGCCGCGGGCCGCGCTGGATACCAGGCGCTCGTAGCGGGCCAGCCAGCCGCGCGTGAACTTGGGCGCCGGCCGCTGCCACGCCGCCCTGCGCTTCTCGAGTTCGGCCTCGTCCACCGACAGATCTATCGTGCGCGCCGGCACGTCCACCCTGATCTGGTCGCCGTCCCGCACCAGCGCGATGGGTCCGCCCTCGGCGGCTTCCGGCGACACGTGGCCGATGCTCAGGTTCTTGGTGCCGCCGGAGAAGCGTCCGTCGGTGACGATGGCAATCTTGTCGCCGAGCCCGCAGCCCGCGACCGCCGCCGTCAGCGCCAGCGACTCGCGCATGCCCGGACCGCCCCTGGGGCCCTCGTAGCGCACGATGAGGACGTCGTTCGGCACCACCTT
>DAOVRD010000386.1 GCA_030628375.1 Planctomycetota bacterium | reverse complement strand
TGGAAGATGTATTCGTGTGCGTTGTTCACGTAGCGGTCGCTGTTGACGGGCTTGTAGTGCCCCATGTTGACGCCTTCTTCGGGCGCGGCGATGGACTTCACCCAGTGGATGGTATTCTGCGTGTGGAAGCCCGCCTGCCGGATGCGCTCCGCGACCCGGAGCGAGCGCAGCTCGTCCGAAGGCATGTCGCCGATGTTGAAGAAGAAGGAGCCGTCCGGTTTCAGCACGCGGCGGCATTCGGCGGCCACCTCTCCCATCCAGTTCAGGTAATCGTCGAACGGCAGGTTGTCGTCGTGGGTCTGGTACTTAACGCCGATGTTATACGGCGGCGAGGTGACAATCACGTCAACGAATCCGTCGGGCAGCCGCCGCCGCATGCCCTCCACGCAATCCTCTTGGAAGATATCGTCCAGGGGGCTCTGATTGGCCATGTCGCCTCTTGCTCCTCTGTCCCGGGTTCCTGCGGACAAAGCATAGCAGATGGACGATGCTCGTACAAGGGGAATTATGTCCAATCGGTTAGGCCAAAGTCCAGAGGTGGGCCTTGAATGCGTTGGGGAGATGCTTCAGGGCTTCCTGACCGTCGCGTCGTGGTGCTCGGTGTTGCGCGTCCTTAGTGGTAGAGCCTGGTGCTTTGTCAAGGTGCATATGGCCTGTTACAGACAAAGGGGATACTGAACAAGAAGAATGCCGTTGGTCTTGTAGGGGCGGTTCGCGAACCGCCCGTACCCGTCATTGGTGGATTGACAGAGCACTACCCCTGGGCGGCTAGTTTCAGGCCGCCGACCGCGATGGGAGGGACGCAGTTGCTGCCGATCCACTGTCGCTCGCTCCCCAGCGCCTCGACGTGTCTGAGCACCTCGTAGACGTTGCCCGCCACCATGCAGTCCTTGACGCGGCCGGCTATCCGACCGTCTTCCACCAGGAATCCCAGGTCCAGATTCACGCTGAACTCGCCCGCCAGCACGTTGCTCTGACCGGAGCCGAGCGTCTGGTCCACGATGACGCCGCGTTTCATGCCGGACACCATGTCGTCGAAGGACGTGTCGCCGGCTGCGATGACGACGTTGGTGCTGGAGGGATAGGGACGGTTGCCGTATCCGCGGAACCCGTGCCCGCTCGGCTCGCACCCCAGCAGGCCCGCCGTCTGCAAGTCGGTTGTGTAGGTCTTGAGCACGCCGTTCTCGAAGAAGTCCTGCTTGCGGGTGGGCGTGCCTTCGTTGTCCATAGAGCAGGTGGCCGGGGCGAACGGGATAGTGGGGTCGTCGGTTATGGTGATGCGCTCGTCGAGGACCTGTTCGCCAATGCGCCCGCGCAAGACCGAGGAGCCCTTGTGAACGTGCTTTCCGCTCAGAGCGACGCCGATGGGCCCGGTGAGGTTGCCCAGGGCCTTCGGTATGAAGACCATGGGCATCTCTTCCAGCCTGGCCGGCACGATGGCCGATGCCATCTTCATCTTGTCCAGCACCGTGCGCGTGAGCTCCAGGACGCAGTCCAGCGGCTGTCCCCAGCCCTTGAACTCGTACACTTGGAGGAAACCTTCGTCGGTGATCTCCTGGACGCCCACGTAGGCCGACATGTAGGTGGAGGAGGACTCGAACTCCAGGCCACTCGTGTTGATGATGTGGTGGTTGTGCGTTGAGCGCGACACGTCGCAATTGTACAGGTAGGCGTCGTTGGCGGCGCGGCTCAGCGCCAGCCCTTCCTGCCCCATTTCCACCATTCTCTCCGCTGTCACCTGGAGCACCTGCTCGTCGTAGGTCCGGACCGATCGGGGCTCCCGCTGCTGGGAAGGGAGCACGAACTTCGCCTCGTCCCCGAAGGCCGCGCTGGCCGCCGCCATCTCCAGCAGCTTGACCGGGTTCCGCAGGTCGGTCGTGGAGGTGAAACCGATGCGTCCCTTGTCAATGACGCGCAGGCCCACTCCGCGGAACTGGCTCGTGGTGATCTCTTTGAGCCGGTTGTCCTCGAAGCTGACCGAGACCGACTCGCCGCTCTCTTCGAACACCTCCGCGGCGTCGAAGCGCTCCCGCGCCATGTCGAGCGTTGCCTCTGCCGATCTGTCTCTCATCTGCACTCCCGCGATGCTCACTGCGTGCAAGCCCGCCGCTACTCGGCGTACCTGGCGTTCAGTTCGTCGAACCAGACTTTGCCGGGACCGTAGATCTGCAGGGCAAAGCGGATCCTCTTGGTTCCGGACGGGATGGAAACGGTGCCGGCGTACTCCCGCCAGTCGTGGTTCGCAGGTGGGTCACCTGATTCTCTTGCACCGATGTACGCCGCCCACTCGTGCTTTATCCATTGCCCCTGGGCGTCCAGGAACTGGATGTCGATGACGGCTTTGGTGACCTGTCTGGCTTTGACCTGAGCCTTGATTTCGAGCTTACGCGACGCCGTCTGGTGCGGCATTATGCAGGACCACTGCGCTATTGGCCAGAACCGCTGCGCGGTCTTTTCCAGGCAGAGGCTCGCGTTTCCTTCGAAGGCTACGTTCTTGTCCCAGATGTATTCGACGCCGGGGATCTGGGCGCCCTGCGTCCAACCATCAGGCGCTTGATTGCCGGTCTCAAACCCATCGCTCAGCGGGAGCGCCCCCGGGGGTGCGGCCTGCCCTTCCTCTGGCACCTCTGGCGCCGGCTCCGGGGCGTGTTCGAGCCATTCAATGCCGCGGCGGATGTCTGCATACACGTTTCGGTGCCAGCCGTGACCACCCTCGTAGGAGGCCAGTTCGGTTCTCGCGCCGTTCTGCTGCAACAGCAACTGGGCTGCCTTCGCCATCCGGAAGGGACAGACCTTGTCGTCGGGCGAGTGATAAAGGAAGTACGCGTGGCCCTTCGCTGCTTTGAGGGACCCTAGCTGACTGGGCTTGAAGACCGACATGGCGATGAAAGAGCCGGTCACACGCGTCTCCTTCTGCAGGGAGACGGCGTAGGCTGCCGGTCCCCCCGACGACCAAGCCAGTGTGAAGATACGGCCGTCATTGAGCTTGTGACGCTCGTTGACATCCTTGACGACAGCCTCGACGAAATCCTCGGTGGAGAACTTCTGCTCGGGCGCCGGGCTCTTGCGCGTGGGCCAGACCACTTTCTGTTCCGGCGTCCACTTGACGGCCACCAGTTGCGCGGCCAGATAGCCCGGGGGGAGTGCGTGCTTGAAGATACGCTTTACAAATGGATGGAAGTTCTCGCCGCCTCCTCCGCCGGGCAGAACGACCACAAGCCCATATCCGTCCTCGGGCGCTTCGGCTTCCTTCCTTGGACCGATCAGGAGGTAGTGTTTGCTGGCGTCCTGCTGTGCCCGCAGGTCCTC
>DAOVRD010000229.1 GCA_030628375.1 Planctomycetota bacterium | reverse complement strand
CAGCCGCCGCTTCAACGAAACAAGATCGCGCAGAAAACCCAACAAGCGCGTACATTCGCAGCTCGAAAAGGTTCCCCAATCGTCCGCGACCAGGCCGATGTCTGCGCCGAGCGAGATGCGTTTCACCGGCAGTTCGGTCGGCGCCTCGGAACGATAGCCCCCGACGTAGGACCAGCGCCGCCCGAGAATCTCAGCAAACCACAGCCGAGCGCCGTACGCCTCTGCTGCATCCCTGGCAATGATGTCAAAGGCCCGGACCAGTTC
Organism: Planctomycetota bacterium; assembly: GCA_030628375.1. Lineage (GTDB taxonomy): Bacteria > Planctomycetota > Brocadiia > SM23-32 > SM23-32 > DAOVRD01. Next base: position 6,655 of record DAOVRD010000229.1, on the reverse strand, counting down.
CGTCCCATCCGTCCTCTGCTCGACGTTTCTGATCCAGCTGTCAAACGTAGACATCTCGTGCACCATCTTGGATGGCCTGGAGTCGCTTGCGAACAGAGGCTCTGAACTTGTCGGGAATGTCTTTCATCCGTCTCTCTATCAGCGCCTCACCTATGTTCCTCGTTTCTTCGGACGCATAATCGAGCAGGTACTCCTTGAACGTGAGGATGGCGTTCGGGATGCAGAAGCGATTCACCTTTCCCTTCTTGGCGATGTCCATGAAGTACTTGCCCGTCCGCCCGCACCGATAGCCGGCCGTGCAGAACGAGGTGAGGTATCCCATGCCGGCCAGTTCCCGGACAACCTCATCAAGGGTCCGCGTGTCTCCAAGGAGGAACTGTTGACGGTCGGCTTCTTGTTCGCTGTCGCCGTCACTGTAGGCGCCGATACCGATTCGGGTGGAGGCGTCAGTTTGGGTGCACCCCAGGTTGATGACCTCGTGTCGGATTTCGGCTGGTTCCCTTGCGGTGAGGATCATGCCGGTGTAGGGAACAGACACTCGGATGACGGCGACGAGCCTTTTGAAGTCGCGATCGCTGACCTCGTACGGGCTGGAGGTCGTCAGCGGAGTGTTGAGGCCTGGCTCGAGGCGGGGGAACGAGATGGTGTGTGGGCCGACGCCGCCGAATCTTCTCTCCAGGTCAATTGTGTGATAGAGCAGCCCCATGACCTCGAACTTCCAGTCATAGAGGCCGAACAGTGCTCCGATGGCCACGTCGTCCACACCTGCTTCCTGTGCTCGGTGGAGTGCGTAAAGACGCCAACGGTAATCTGCCTTGATGCCGCGCGGGTGCACTTTCGCATAGGTCTGGTGGTGATAAGTTTCCTGGAAGGCCTGGTAGGTTCCTATGCCTATCTTCTTCAAGATGCTGAAGTCGCCAATGCTCATGGGGGCCGCATTGATGTTGACGCGACGGATTTCTCCTTGCGCCACCTTTGTGTTATAGATGGCCTGGATGGTTTCCGCGATGTAGTCCACGCTGGAGTCGGGGTGCTCTCCGTAGACTACGATAAGGCGTTTGTGCCCGATCGAAACGAGGGCTTCCGTCTCTCTTGAAACTTCTTCCAAGGTGAGCCGCCGTCTCTTCTCGGCGGCATTCTCGCGCCTGAAAGCGCAGTAGAGGCACGAGTTAACGCAAAGGTTGCTGCAGTACAGTGGGGCGAATGTGACGATGCGCGGGCCGTAGACGCGGCTCTTAACCTCGCGAGCGGCCTCGAAGATCTCCTGCCAGAGGTCTTCGTCGCGAACGTTAAGCAGCGAGGCGGTGTCGACGGGGTCAAGGCGCTCCAATTCGAGGGAGCGTGCCAGTATATCCCGCACCTTTCTCGGTTCGGGGGTGCGGTTTTCACTGAGAAGACGCTCGATTTCAGCGTCATTGATGAAGTCTTGACCTCCATCGAGATAGCACTGTATCTCGTCCTGCTTTATGACTTGCTCTGACCATTTCTCGGTAGCTGTTGCGTTCATCGCGCCGCTCCTCCTGCGAACGTAGCGGTTGGGAGGGAGACGGTGAATGTGGTGCCTTGCTCAGGCGCGGTTCGCACGGTGATTCTACCGTGGTGCATTTCCACGATGCGCTTGGCGAGGCTCAGCCCCAGACCTGTTCCGTCCACGTGGGCGGTGTATCTGTTCTTTGCTCGGAAGAACTCGTCGAAGGCATGCTCTGCCTCGTCGGGAGTCATTCCAATACCGTCGTCCCTGACCAGCACCTTTGTAAACATCTCGCTGCGTTGAATGATGACATCCACGTGCCCGCCGTCCGGCGTGAACTTGATGGCGTTGTCGATCAGGTTTCTGAAGACGCTGAGCATGGCTTCCTGATCGGCCAGGACCGGTTCACGGACATTACCGTTCTTGTGATGCACAGAGAGGATGATTCCCTTTTCCTCCGCCTCTTGTTTGCACAGCTCTACCGCCTGCACGACAGTGCCGCGCAGGTCCAGAGGCAGACGCTTGATAGCGAAGTCGCCGGTTTCGATAGCCGTCAGACTCAGCAGCTCCGAGACCAAGGAGCGCAGTGTCTGGGCTCTGGCCACCGCCCGCCGCATCATCTTGCGACTCCGGTCGGGGTCTTCGCCGGCCAGGCCGCTCAGCACTACGTTCAGGTAGCCCTCAATGGCCGCAACGGGCCCCTTGAGTTCATGAGCAACCATGCCAACAAACATGGACTTGGCTGCCTCGAGCTTCTTCAGTGGCGTGATATCACGAAACAGGGCTACGGCTCCCACCATCTCTCCATTGGGCTCCAAGACGGGGCTGGCGTTCACCATGTACGTCGACTTGCCGAGCTGCAATTCCTTCGAGACGATAACCGCGCCGGAACTTGCCTGCAGCGCGTCGGCAATGATGGCTCTCAGTTCGTCGCATTGCAGACTCGCGATAGGGCACGGGAGCGGGAGCACCTCGCATTCGGGCACAATCTTAACGGCAGCAGCGTTTCGCAAAACGATCTGGCTGTCTCGATTGACGACGACAACGCCGTCTGTCATGCAGTTGATGATAGTGTTGCACTTCGACCGTTCAAACGCGACCTCGAACAATCGCTTCTCCCTCTCTTCGCGGAGCTTCCTGGCCTCCATGGAAAGGGCACGCCGTTCCAGGCCGTTCCTGAGGGCCAGGAGCACTTCGTCCGGAGTGAACGGTTTTGGAATATAGCCGTAGGCGCCGCGCCTGGTCGCCTCCACAGCGCTGTCGATGGAAGCATAGGCGGTAGTGACAAGTACAACGACATCATCGTCAAGTTCGCGCAGCCTTCTGATAAGGGTAAGACCATCCATGCGCGGCATTTTCAGGTCCACGAGTGCGGCCGCAAAATCGCCGCGTTCTCTGAACAACCCTAATGCTGCAAGTCCGTCCTCGGCTGTCTCCACTTCGTAGCCTTCGCCGACCAGAATCTTGCGGCACCCCTCCCGCATGCCCAGCTCATCGTCAACCACGAGGATCGGCGGCAGCAACTCGCTCATGAGGTTTGTTCCTCGGTGTGTGCCAGGACTGCGGCTATTTGCCGATCTGTTTGCTGACTTCGCGCAACAGTTGCTCCGGCTGGACCGGTTTCTCAACGAAACTCTCCACAGGAAGCCACACTTCATCCGGTTCGAAGTGAAAGGGATACTTCTGGTTGATCGAAGTGACCATGATGATGGGGATATCCTTTGTGGCTTCGCAGTAGTGGTGAATCTCGCGGGAGACGTCGAAACCCTCGTTGTTTGTCGCCATCATCACGTCCAGAATGATGAGGTCCGGCTTCTCTGTACGGGTTTTCTCGAGGCATTCCTGACCATTGTAGGCAGTGATGACCTCGTAACCGTTCTCCTCAAGGACGGCCTTGTTCATCTCCACGAAGTCCGCGTCGTCATCAACTACCAGCACTGTTTTTCTTCGGTTCATGGCGCTGCTCCTTCGAGAGTGTACATCAGTCCGAGGACGACATCGGCCGACGCTCACATTCGGTCATGTTTCCGTGTTCGCGTTTATCCCTTGACGCCGTTCCTTTGGTCGTCATCATCGGCAGAGCCCGGGCTTCCTCCTTCATGCTCGGATTGTAGTGGGAGCCGAACCGAGAAAGTGGTCCCCTCACCTTCCCGGCTTTCAACGGTTATGTCGCCCGAATGCATCTTCACCACTCCGTAGGTGATTGCCAGGCCCAGGCCGGTGCCCTTGCCAGGTTGCTTGGTTGAGAAGAATGGCGTGAAGAGCTTGGGAAGGTTCTCCTTCGGGATGCCGCACCCGTCGTCGGAAACCTTTATCTCAACCGTTTCGGCCGAAGGGCAAAGCCGCACCGCGACCCGGACATTTCCGCCTTCCGCAGCCGCGTCAATTCCGTTCTGGATGAGGTTCACCAACATCTGCCGGATCTGCATGCCGTCGACCATCATTGTCGGCAGGTTGTCAGGCACGTCGCTTGTCAACCGGATGCCGGCTTCCTCAGCGCGAGGAGCGGCAATCAATGCGGCCTCTTCGATCAAGGCCGCCGGATCGGTGGGCGCTTTTGATGCTCGCGACTGCCGGGCGAAGTCAAGCAAGCCACGGACGATGTCCTTGCAGCGCGTGGCTTCGTTGACGACCATCCGCAGGTCGTCCCGCCTTGGGTCATCACTCTGCAGTTGGTTGAGCAGGGAGTAGGAGTAGAGGAGCACGGTTCCGAGCGGATTGTTGATCTCGTGGGCTGCGCCGGCGGAGAGCTGGCCCATCGAGGCCATCCGTTCGGCGCTGACGAGCCTTTGCTGAGTTCCTTCAAGTTCCCTGCGCGATGTCTCTTCAGCTTTGAGCGCGGCTTCGGCACGTTCGCTGATCGCAGCTACTGAGACGCCCACCAGCACGAAGAAGAAGGCACGTCCGAAGTCCGCGACCAGTGGTTCGCCCGTTGGTGCAAGCGGGTTGAGGCAGACGATCAGCGCCCCGAAAAACGCAGCCACGCATATGCCTCGTCTTCCCCACCACATCCCCGTCAACACGATAGGCAGATACGCGAAATGCGTAGAGACGATGCTCACTTGGAGTCCCAGGCGACAATACACGATTACGCTGCCGCACACGGTAACCAGCAGGACGATCAGCCACAGCCTTGCCCGGCACTCACGGGCACGCCTGTAACAGCGCGTCCATTTCTCGGACATGGTGGAAACGAGAGCCATTTCAGTGCCGTCCTACACTCGTTCACGGGCCTCATACTGAGTGTGCAGAAGGTGGTGCGACTTCTCCCCCAAGGGTCTTCCAAGGAACTCCTTGTAAAGCTGTTTGATTTCCGGATTCTCGTGTGACTTCCGCAGTGTTTTGCCTTCGTCTTCTTGGTAGAGCGCCCGAATTCTGGCCTCGCGCACGCTGTTCGTTGTCATACGCGGCTGTCCTCCGCCACCGATGCATCCGCCCGGGCAGGCCATGATCTCCACGAAGTGGTAATCAACCTCGCCGCGTCTGATTTGCTCGATGAGTTCTCTGGCGTTGCCAAGCCCGTGGGCTACCGCAACGTTGAGCGTTACGCCTTCCAGGAACGACCAATCCGGCACGGTTCCGGTGATTCTCACCGACGCCTTTTTGATGCCCAGGAGCCCGGCAATGGGTTTCACGTGGAGGTCTTCGAAGGGCAAGGGACGCCCGGTGACGATCTCGTAGGCCGTTCTCAGAGCTGCCTCCATAACGCCGCCCGTATTGCCGAAAATATCTGCTGCGCCCGAGGAAACGCCCATGAACGAATCCATGCGGTCGTCCGGCAAGGATGCGAAATCGATACCGGCCTGTTTGATCATTCGGCCGAGTTCGCGCGTAGTCAGCACCACATCCACGTCCTGCACCGCACTGTCGTTCATCTCGGGCCGCTTCGCTTCGAACTTCTTGGCGGTGCACGGCATGATGGAGACAACGAACATGTCTTCCGGACGCTTGCCGATCTTGCCGGCGTAGTACGTTTTCGCAATGGCGCCGAACATCTGTTGAGGCGACTTGCAGCTGGAGATGTTTGCCAGCATGTCGGGATAGAAGTGTTCGGCATACTTGATCCAGCCAGGTGAGCAACTGGTGAACTGTGGCAGGGCGACGTCTTCCTTGTCGACCAGCAGCTTCTTCAGTCGCGTCAGCAGTTCGGTTCCTTCCTCTACGATTGTCAGGTCGGCTGCAAAGTTGGTGTCGAGAACTGCCTGAAAGCCCAGGTGCCGCAAGGCCGAGACCATTTTGCCCGTGACGAGAGTCCCCGGAGGATAGCCGAAGCACTCGCCAAGAGCCGCGCGAATTGCCGGCGCCGTCTGGACGATTACGTGTCTATCCCCATCGTCCAGCGCCTCCCAGACTGCATCTGTGTCATCCTTTTCTGCGATGGCGCCAACGGGGCAGACGGCGGCGCACTGGCCGCACTGCACGCAGACGACAGTGTCGAGGTCACTGCAGAACGCCGGCCCGACCACTGATTGAAAGCCACGGTTTTGCGGGAAGAGGGCGCCGATGCCCTGCACCTCGTTGCACACGGTCACACAACGGCGGCACAAGATGCACTTGGAAGTGTCACGCACCAGCCCGGCAGTGCTGTTATCGATAATCTTGCGGCTTGTCTCCCCGGGATAGCTGACTTCTCTGATGCCCAGCTCGCGGGCGAGTGCCTGCAGTTCACAGTCATCGTTGCGTTCGCACGTCTGGCAATCGCCGTCGTGGTCCGACAAGAGAAGCTCGACCACGGTTCGTCGCGCATCGCGGACCCGTCGTGTATTCGTTCTGACCTTCATGCCGTCCGCTGCAGCGGTTACACATGACGACACGAGGGTCTTAGCGCCTTCCACCTCGACCAGGCACACCCGGCAGGCGCCGATCGCTTGAACGCCCTCGAGATAGCACAGCGTCGGGATTCTCTTGCCCAGCAACAGCGCCGCTTCAAGGATGGTCGTCCCCGGCGTGACAGAGACACTCTCGCCGTCGATGCTCAAAGAGATCTCACTCACTGTTGTTCCCTCTGGTCTGGCGGATGTAGTGTGGCGCCGAGTCAGCTCTTCGGTTAGCGGCCGCAACGGCAAAGACGGGATGCGTGCCGAAACGCAGTTCGGTGCTCTGGTCGAAGCCACAGCGTTGGCAGTCATAGTTGTTGGGACACAGTTTGTCGGACACCATGCCCATCAGCATGTAACGGCATTT
>DAOVRD010000293.1 GCA_030628375.1 Planctomycetota bacterium | reverse complement strand
GAGAGACATCATCCGACAGGTTCTTCTGGCTCGGCGTCCTCAGCGCTCTCCGCGGTAAGTCCGTTCTGTTAGAAGCTCTTATTTCCTTTTCCGCTTCGATTTCCTGGTTTTCCGCTTGCGCCGCACGCCCCTGGGTGGCGGGCCGGCGATGTCGTCGAGCCCCGGCGGCATGCTTTCCATCAGGGCGGCCACGTCGCCCTTGCTCACTTTGCGCATGACCTTCCTCATCTGCTTGAACTGCTTGAGCAGCTGATTGACCATGACGGGGTCGCAGCCGCTTCCAACGGCAATGCGCTGGCGCCGGCTGGCCCCGATGATGTCCGGGTTGGTCCGCTCCTGCTGCGTCATGCCGTTGACGATGGCCTCGACGCGGTTCAGTTCGTGTTCGTCGAAGTCAATCTGGTCAAGTCGCGACCCCAGGAAGGGCAGGTGCCCGAGCAGTTCCTGCAGCGACCCCATCTTGCGGATCATGTGCAGTTGCTTGCGGAAGTCCTCCAGGTCGAAGGTAGCCCGGCGCAGCTTCTCCTCCAGCAGTCTTGCGTCTTCCTCCTCTATGGCCTCCTGGGCCTTTTCCACCAGGCTGCGCACGTCGCCCATGCCCACGATCCGGTCGGCCATCCGGTCCGGGTAGAACGGCTCGAACTTGTCGATCTTCTCACCCAGTCCGACGAACTTGATGGGCTTTCCGGTGACGGCCTTGATGGACAGGGCGGCGCCACCCCGGGCGTCGCCGTCGAGTTTGGTCAGGATGACGCCGTCGAATTCAAGGCTTCGGTTGAACTCCTGAGCGCTGGCCACGGCGTCCTGCCCGGTCATGGCGTCGGCAACCAGATATATCTGATCGGGCTTGACCCGCGCCTTCAGCTCGCGCAGCTCCTCCATCATCTCTTCGTCAATGTGCAGTCGTCCGGCCGTGTCGAGGATAACGGGGCCAAGCCCCTTGTCGGCTGCCTCGAACCGCGCCTTCATGGCGATCATGATCGCGTCGGCGTTCCGGTCGCTCACCACGGGGATGTCTATCTCTTTCCCGAGGATTTCGAGCTGGTCTACAGCCGCCGGACGGCGCACGTCGGTGGCCGCCAGGATCGGGGAGCAGGAGTAGGTCTTCCGCAGGTAGAGGGCCAGCTTCACGCACGTGGTCGTCTTCCCGCTGCCTTGCAGGCCGCAGACCATCAGCACCGTCGGCCCGTCCTGCCTCATCTCAATCGTGGTGTCAACCGGGCCCATAATAGCCTCGACCTCGTCGTGGACTATCTTAACGATCTGCTGAGCGGGATTGACGCCCCTGATCACTTCTTCGCCGCAGGCCTTCTCCGCCACCCGCTGGATGAAGTCCTTGACGACGCGGTAATGCACGTCGGCCTCCAGCAGGGCCAGGCGCACCTCTTTGAGGCCGTCCTGGATGTTCTTCTCAGTCAGCCGGGGCCGTCCCCGGATCTTGCTGAAAAAACTGTCCAGGGTGTTGGTCAACGTCTCAAACAAGGTAGTTCAACCGCTTTCAACTGGAGCGCGAAGACGAAAGCCCGCCGTCCCGTCGCACGAAGCGACCGCATCCGGCAAACGGGATGATACTCCAACGAAGGAAGGTACCTGGAGTGGATTATAGCAGAACGGACCCCGACTTCAACCGAAACGGCCTCGGGCCGCCGCTCTCCGGCCAGGCAGTGCCGACGGCATCCCGCCCCTGCACAAGCTCTTATGATGGTCGGCCCAAGTTGCTTGCAAACCCTGCACCGAGTTGCTAAGGTCTGGCGGGGCGCTGCGGCGGTCGCCGGCCGCGGCCCTGTCGGTCGGCCCGTCACAGTCGGCCATTTGCACATCTACCGATCATGGTGACTACTCAGGCAACCAGACAACGGGTCTTCCTCGTCAATTTGGTGACGGCCTCACGGTTGGTGTTCGCTGTCCCCGTGGCCGTCCTGACGCTGTGGTCACGGGACCAGACGTGGGCCATCATCGCTTCTACGGCGCTTGTACTGGCCATTGAGATATCCGACTTTGCCGACGGGCGCCTGGCCCGAAAGCACGGGGCGGTGAGCGCGTGGGGCAAGATGTTCGATCCGTATGTGGACAGCCTTTCGCGCCTGACAGTGTACTGGTCCCTTGCGGTAATCGGCAGGTGCCTGGCGTTCGTGCCCTTGGTGATGGCGATGCGTGATGTGACGACGGGTTACGCGCGCATCCTTCTCATGCGCAGTGGCAGGGACATCGGCGCGCGTTTCACTGGCAAGTTGAAGGCCGTGGTCCAGGGCGTTTGCGCCCTGGCGCTGATGGCAGGACCGCTGGCGGGGCAATCCCTTTGGGGCCAGTGGGCAGTGCACTTGAAGTGGGGGCTCAGTCTCGCCGTAATTGCCGTTTGTCTGGCCTCGACGATTGACTACGGCCGGGCGGCCCTGCGCCGCTCCTGAGTCGCTCACAGATCCACCGGCTGCCCCTCCTGCACGGACTCCTCCATGGCAAGGACGATCCTGGTGACCTCCCTTCCGTCCTCGAACCCCACCATCGGCTCCCGTCCCGCCTGGAGACAGTCCACGAAGTACAGGACGCTCTCGACGGCGAACCCCACGGCCTTGCCGTGCACGCGCAGGCAGACGTAAGTGTCCACGGTCGAGATCTCCCGCCCGGTGGATTTCAGCAGCCTCTCCGGCGAGGGATCGAAGTAGAGCCCGCCCTTCTCGCCGATGACCTCCAGCTTGAAGTCCACCATGCTGGGGTTCGAGTCCGGGAGGATCCAGCAGTTCTCGATGAGGGCCCGCGCGCCCCCGCCGAACTCCACAACGGACACGTAATAGTCCGCCGTGTCAATGTCCATCCCTTTCAGCACCCGCGACCGGCTGACGGTGTAGACCCGCGTCACCTCGTCCTCCAGCAGCCACCGAAGCGTGTCCAGACAGTGACTGCACAGGAACCAGAGCAGGCTGGAACTGCCCGCCCAGGACAGCATCTGCGTCGGCACGAAGATGGTGTCCGAAAGGCGGTAGTAGACCATCTGCACTTCGCCTATGTCGCCCGCTTCTATTGCGTCCCGCATGCGGCTGACGCCGGGGTTCCAGCGGTTGTGGAAGTCCACCATGAAGGGGACGGGGTTGGCCCGCAGCGCCTCGCCGATACGGTCGCAGTCTTCGATGGTCGTGGCCAGAGGCTTCTCCACGAGCACGGCTTTGCGGCTGTTTATGGCGTCAACGACGATGTCGGCATGCGCGAAGTCAGGGGTCACCACCGAGACGGCGTCCAGCCCTTCCACGGCCAGAAGATCGCGGTAGTCGGTGAAGCGATCCTCGACGCCGTACTGCTCCCCCATCGCTTCGAGGCGCTCCTCGTCCAGGTCGCAGACTGCTGCCAGCTCAGCGGCCGGATGGCCGCCGTAGGCCTGGAGATGCACTTCGCCGAAGGTGCCCAAACCGATCACGCCGAATCTCAACTTGTCCATGGAATGCTCCCCTGCCCGCAAGGTTGCGCTCAGTAGCGTCCGTACTTCAACACCAGCTCGATAACGCGCCGGTACTGCTCAAAGCTCACGTTCTTGGGGACGGAGTGGTCCGAGTGGTAGATATAGCCGCCGCCGGCTTTCGCCACTTCCAGCTTCGAAGCGATCTCCTCTTCGATGACGGCCGGATCCTCGGCCGCCATGGCCCGCACGTCAATGCCCCCCATGAAGGCCAACCGGTCCCCGTACCGCTTCTTCAGTTCGATCAAGTCCATCCCGGCCTTCACCTCGAGCGGCTGGAGGCAGTCCAGCCCCATCTCGATCAGGTCCGGGATGAGTTCCGCCACGTTTCCACAGGAGTGAAGGAACACCGGTTTGCCGTGCTCGTGCGCGAAAGAGAAGACCATCGCGTCGGCTTCCCTCTGCGTGAGGCGGTAAGTGTGCGGCGAGAACAGCAGACCGTTGCGATAGCCCATGTCGTTGAACGACCAGAACCCATCGAACTCAATGCCCCTCTCGATGGCCATCTTGACCATTTCGACGGTCAGGTTCGCCAACGTCATCACCATCTCACGCACCCAATCGGGGTCGGTGGCCATCGCCATCAGCAGTTGGTCGCTGCGCATGTAGGCCTGAAGCCCGTCGTAGCCGTAGGCGCTCCTGAAGACGATGAATTTGCCCTGCCGACGCGCCCGCTCGACCTGCCGCCGCAGCCCGTCCCAGTTCCCGCGCGTCTCGTCGGGGCAGAGCCGGTCCCTGATCGGCGGCCAGTCTTCTCTGCTCTTGATGGGCCGATCCACCAGTCCGGGCGTAGTGCTGAAGTCCCGGAAATTCTTATTGATTGCGCCCGTGGCGGTCCTTTCGATGACGTACTCGTCGGTTTCTTCCAGCGTCTCCACGGGGAACCGCGGCGTCATGTTGCAGGATATGGGTACCATCTCGTAGCCGAAATGCTCGGCGGGCGACACGCCTTCGGGCAGGCCTTCCCGGTGCCAGCGCGCCACCGTGGACTGCCACGGCGAGTCGTCAATGGCCACGCGATCGGCTTCGCGATGGTCCAGGGCGGTCAGTATTCTCTGGCGAGAGTCCACGTTACGCCCTCTTCATGTTGCGGATCCAACAGGCCGAACGCCAGCACGCAGGGGCCATTATACGAGCGGCGCGCAGGCGGGACAACCGCTGTCGGGGGACCGGCGACAGCAACCATAGAGGGGCGCGTGGCGGCTCAGTGAGCGGCCCAGGCGACCATCTGCACGCGGGCGCCGGCGGCGAAAAGCCTCTTGACGCACTGTCTCTCGAGCGTACCGGAGGTTATGAGGTCGGAGATGAGGAGAACGCCCGAGCCCTTGGTTATCGTGGCGTCAACTACGGGCTCGACGGCACGGGCATCCGGCCCGGCGCTCTCGGCCCGCATGACCTGGCGATAGGACACGCCGATCTTGCTGGCAACCGCCTCGGCCAGCTGACGGGCCGGGTAGGTGCGTCCAGTGCCGGTGGCGTCGTGCGCCGGAACGGCGGTCACAAAGTCCACCCAGCTGTCCTCGGCCTTCTCGTCGAGCACTTTCAGAATTTCCGTGGCCATGCTGTCCGTGGTGGGCTGGTCGAGGTCCTGTTTCCAGAGCGCAAACCCTTTCTGTTCGGCCTCGCTCATGCGCTGCCACCGGCGCACCGCGAAGGCGCCCAGAGTCACCCTGGGCACATGGTGATACCCCTCGGACTCCATGCCTTCGGCCTCGGCGGACACGCCCAGGCCGCCAACTCCCTTCGCAAGG
>DAOVRD010000330.1 GCA_030628375.1 Planctomycetota bacterium | reverse complement strand
CTCGTAGTAGAGGAGCCCCTCGGCCAGCTGGAATTCCTGCTTCTCCAGGAGCTCGTCCTTGGCCGTCGATCCGAAGTCGCTCGACTTCGACAGCTGGAACCGGTATTTCATCGCGCCGTACGGCTTGTCCCGACCGTTCTTGCTGCGCACCGCAGGCCAATCCGCCATGCCCTCGGGCAGCTTCGCGCCGACCGGGGCGTTGCAGTAGGCGACCAGGGACGCCGCATCCCGCGCCGCCTCCTCCAGGGGCTTGACCCTGAAGATGGCGTTTCGGAAGTTGACGACGAGGATGACCTCGGCGTTCAGCTCCTCGGTGAGCTGAAGGAATTCGTCATACCCGAAGTTGTTGGCTATGTCGGCTCCCGTGTGCCCTTTGCTCACGGGTCGCGCCGTGTGCCGGCCCGGGACGTTGTCTATCATGTCGCGCCAGTCGAGGAAGTCCGCATCCGTGCCGCCGGGGAATCGGATGATGGGGATTGCCATCTCCCTCAGGAGTGCGATGGCGCCCGGCTGAAGGCGGCGCGTGCCCGGGACGAGGCCCGCTTCGGCGCCGGTCTCGCCGGCCCAGCTCGCCCGTTCCATGAACTGGCCGAACACTCGTGGATCAATCTTGTGCAGAACCCGGTTCGTCACCGCAAACCTGATCTCGCCAGCCTGTGCGCTCGCGGCGGCGATCACCAGTGTCATCACAACGGCCGGCAGTGCATACGGCAGCGATCGGATCATTGATTCCTCCCCGTCGGCAACTCCGCGGGCCCGGGCAAACACAGGCTCACCATGACCGCCAGGGGCGCGCCCAGGTGCGCCTTGTCCGTAGAGCGGGAGTACATCACACACAGGCCGTCGCTCACGTCCTGATTGACGCTCGGATACCAGTTGTGGATCGTGCCCGGCTGGCTGACGAGGACCGGTTCGCCCAGCCACAGCTTCGCGTCGAAGCGTCGCGCGTACAACTCTCCGGTGCGTTCGCGGCTGTCCCTGCCCGAATGCTTCGCCAGGCCGTAGGTGATCGCCAGACCGTAAGGTGTCGTGGAGCTGTCCACACTAAGGGCGCAAGTGAATGCCCCCGCTGCCAGCTCCAGGCCCGGGCCGGAGAGCGCGGGTTGCCAGTCCCGGGGCCGATAGGGTGAGTCGAGGGAGCGATAGCGAAGCTTATCCTGCGCGTCCACGTAGATGAGGTGAAGCCGCTTCTGCGTGGGGTCGAACTCAAGCGCAAGCCGCCGGTCGTCGCCCGCGACGGTCGTCACGTCGTCCGAGATGAGAACGGCTTCAGGTCCCCATTCTTGACCGTCATACAGGTTGCCGTAGAGCTTACCGTCGGTTGTCAGCACTGAGGCCGCGTAGAGTCTTCCCCCGTCCAGCGCCGCGGCGTCCAGCGCGTGCCTGCCGCGCACGGGGATGCAGACGGTTTCCCGCATCCACTCTCTGATGTCATTCGGTTTGGAGCTGCGATGGGCCACGCCCCCTTCGGACTTCCGCGTGAACACCCAGAAGTAGCCGGCCGTGTCCTGCACGAGGTTCGAGTAGTCGGGGGTGAAGCCCGGGTTGACGTTTTCCAGCCAGCGGATCGTCCGGCCTTCGATTTGGCCCTTCTTGATCCGGCCTTCGTGTGTGTATTCGTGTCTCCTCGCCGGATCTCTGGCGTACGGGGCGTTCACGTCGTAGCGTCCCAACGGATAGAGGGCGTGGCTCACGTAGACCGTGTCGCCTATCTTCAGCACGTCGAAACTGGTGGAGCCGTTGGGCGCCCCGTCTACAGCTTCCCCGGCGCGCTGCCAGGTATTCCCCGAATCGTCGGAAGTCTGATACCGGAAGTCCTTGCCGTCGCTGTAGAAGGCGAACCACACGCCGTTGTGGAAGAACGTCTTGTGCTGAAACTGACGAGTCGTGCAGTGATTGTGGTCAACTGAGGACTCGATCTCGCGGAGTGTCACCTCAGCGTCGCTCCGTAGAGTAATCTCGACCGATTGCGCTTCGCAGAGCACGGCGGGCACGCAGAGCCCCAGCCATATCACCGCCGCCAGCCGCACAACGCCGCGCTTCATGACCACCCGCCATTTGCCATAGTGCAGAGCCGCGTCGAGTGTACCTGACCCGCCATGGTTCCGCAAGCCGTGGCTGGCGGACCGGCCCCAGTCTATCCTGCGTATCCTGTGTATCCTGTTAAGGCCGTTGTATTCCCGGCCGGGCTGCCGGGTGCAGCGACTGGCAGGTCAGATATAATGCTCTCGCCTGTTGCGGCGGCACCCCGTTCGACTTCAGACAGGGACGTGGAGCGCGGACATGAAGGGGCTTACATCGCGGGAGCGCCTCGAGCGCTGCTACTATCACCAGGAACTCGACCGGCCCGGCGTGTACGTGCGTCGCGGGTGGCCGAAGGACGATGCCACGTACGACCGCCTGATCAAGCTGATAGACGGCAAGACCGACCTGAAGTTCCACTGGAGCCTGAACGCGCCGTCCGGCGTGAGGACCGAAACCCGCACCGAGCCGGTATCGGAGGACTGGCAGCGACAGACCACCGTCATGCACACGCCCGGGGGAGACCTCGAGAGCACCCGTCTGATCAGCCTCAAGGGCCAGCCCGGGTTGGGCGAGTCGTACTTCATCAAGGATGAGGGCGACGTGGAGAAGTGGCTGTCGCTGCCCATGCCGTCCGTCGAAGGCGACTGCTCGTCGTTCTTCAGGGCCAGGGAGGCCGCAGGCGACCGGGGCATCATGGACGTGGCCATCGGGGCGAACCCGGGCGGCACGGTCGTGAGGCTGTGCGGGTCGGAGACCTTCGCCATCCTGTCGGTCACTCGTCGGGACCTCGTGCACGAGATGCTGGAGCGGCGCACGCAGATCCTCGAGGCGAGGCTGAAGTACATGCTCTCGCGGGGCGTGGGACCGTTCTTCGGGATGAGCGGCGAGGAGTACATCGCGCCCCCGCTGCACGGGCCGCGGGATTTCGACGAGTTCAACGTCGCCTACGACAGGCGCCTGACGGACCTGGTGCACGAGGCGGGCGGGCGCGTGCACGTGCACTGCCACGGGTCGCTCCGGCGGCTGTTGGAGCTGTTTGTGAAGCTCGGGGTCGACGTGCTTCACCCCGTCGAGCCGCCGCCGCTGTGCGACTGCCCCGTGGCGGATGCGAAGAAGGTCTTCGCGGGCAAGGTGACGATCGAGGGCAACATCCAGATCGCGGACATGTACGAGGCGCCGGTCGAGGAGATCGAGCGCCAGACTCGGGCGCTTATCAAGGACGCGTTCTACGACCGTCGCGGCCTGATCGTGTGTCCCACAGCATCGCCGTACATTCGAGGCGCGGGGGAGCAGTGCTACGCCAACTTCGAGTGCATGGTCGAGACGGTGCTGGCGGCGACCTGAGCGGGCAAGGGTATCAGGGCACGGCACGCCGTGCCCCTACAACTTGGCACCACGCCCGCCATCGAGCGCGGCCCATTCGCGGTCCATGATCTCCCAGGCCTTCTGCATGTAGAAGCGGTAGTTACGGAGCGGCGTGCCGTTGGGGATCCGGTGGTCGAGGGCGAGGATGCAGCCGCCGGTGCGGACCATCGGCGGGATCTTGCGCTCCAGCTCGGCGACGATTCTGTCCTGGCTGCGGCGCAGGACGTGTTTGTCCAGGCCGCCCTCCAGCGCAAGGGCGGTCCCGTAGGTCTTGCGTATCTGGACGATGTCCATCCCGGCCGCCGGTTCGAGCGGATGCATGAAGTTGAGGCCCGCGTCCAGGAAGGCGGGGATCACGGCGTTCATGTTGCCGTCCGAGTCCTGATTGAACAGGCGCGCGCCGCGGTCGCGCAGCATGTCCCAGACGCGCCGGTAGTAGGGGCCGATGAATTCCTCGATTTGCTTCGGTCCGGCGAGCGGACCGCTCTTGCCGGCCATGTCCTCGTGAACGGCGAGCTGGTCTATCGGCACGCTCGAGGAGACGCGATCCAGCACCTTGCAGGCCGTATCGCCGAACGTATTGAGGATGTCGTGGACGAGCGCCGGCTGCTCGTAGTAGGCGATGCAGAGGCGTTCGTCGCCCATCAGTTGCCTGGGCTCGGAGAAGCCGCCGGGCATGTTGACGCTCAGGACCCGTCCGGCCTCCAGGTGCTGGCGCGCCCGCCTCTCCCAGTCCCTGCCGAACCGTTCTTCGGAGAACTCGTAGTGGGGCTTGACCTTGAGCCAGTCGTCCATGTCCTTGACGGGATACTCCATCGGGAGGGGCAGGGAAGCGGCTTCCTTGTAGAGCTTCGTGCGCCGTCCCATGCGGTCGCGGGCGATGACGTAGTCGTCGGTTTCCTCAAGGATTTCTTCCTTGCATCCGCCAAGCCATCCGGTGTTGACCGGCACCCAGCCGTCCACCGCGCACCGGTAGCGGAAGGTGGAGAAGTCCAGCTCATCCGGCCGTGCCCCCTGCGCCTT
>DAOVRD010000270.1 GCA_030628375.1 Planctomycetota bacterium | reverse complement strand
GGAGGCCCGGGCCCAAAAACGCCTAACGGAGCTAACCGCAGAGATCGCAGAGGACGCCGAGAGAACCAAGAAACCGGTCCATAACACGTTCTTTCGGCTCTGCGTTCTCTGCGTGCTCGGCGGTGAATCCGTTTTGCCAGAGGCTTTACGTCAGCTCTTCTGCCCAGTCGAGGGCCGTCTCGATCCGCGCGATGCATTCCTGCTTGCCCAGGACCTGCATCGTCTCGAACAGCGGGGTGCTCACGCGGCGGCAGGTGACGGCGACGCGCAGGACCATGTAGAGGGCCCCCCGTTTCCACCCGCGTTCCTCGGCCGCGTCCCGCATGGCCCCTTCGAGCGGCTCGGCCGACCAGTCGTCAAGGTCCTTGAGCAGCGCATGTGCGGCAGGCAGGGCGTCCCGCACAAAGGCCGCATCGTGCTTCTTGGGGATCAGATCTGCTGCCTCATACGGCTCGCGCTCGAAGAAGAAGCGGCTCGCTTCGTCGAACTCGGCCAGGCGCTTGATGCGTTCCTGGACGAGCCTGGTCACCTGGAGCAGCTTCTCCGCGGGCTGGTCAAAGCGCCGGGTGTAGGGCTCGGCCAGTATGCGCTCCAGGAGTTCCTCGGCCGACATGCTGCGCACGTACTCCCCGTTCAGCCACTCCAGCTTCTGCATGTCGAAGACCGGCCCGCTTGTCTTCACCCTGTTCCACGTGAAGCTCTGGACCATTGCTTGCAGGCTGAACTTCTCCCGGTCGTCGCCCGTGGACCATCCCATCAGCGCCAGGAAGTTCAGCAGCGCTTCCGGCAGGAAGCCCTGTTCCCGATACCACAGCAGAGACGTCGGGTCCTTCCGCTTGCTTATTTTGGACCTGTCCTGGTTGCGCAGCAGGGGCATGTGGATGAAGGTGGGCAGATCCCAGCCGAATGCCTGGTAAAGGAGCACGTGCTTCGGCGTCGAAGAGATCCATTCTTCGGCGCGGATCACGTGCGATATCTTCATCAGGTGGTCGTCCACGACGTTCGCCAGATGGTACGTGGGGAAACCGTCGCTCTTGAGCAGCACCTGGTCGTCTATCTCGGAGTTACGAAAGACGACCGTGCCGCGCACCAGGTCTTCGAAGCCCGTCTGGCCCTCCAGGGGCACCTTCAGGCGCACGGTGAAGGGAGTCCCCGCGTCCAGCTTCTCCCTTGCCTGTTCGGGCGTCAGGCCCCGGCAGAGGCGGTCGTAGCCCGGCCGGGCGCCCTGCGCGCCCCGGAGCTTCTGCATGTCGGCCAGTCTTTCGCGCGTGCAGAAGCAGCGGTAGGCGCTGCCCGTTTCCAGCAACTGCTGCGCGTGCCGGCGGTAGATGTCGGCCCTCTCGCTCTGCCGATAGGGGCCGTAAGGCCCGCCCACGTCCGGCCCTTCGTCCCAGTCGAGCCCCACCCACCGGAGGGCCTGCAGGATGGCCTCTTCGCTTTCCCTGGTGGAGCGCTCCGCGTCGGTGTCCTCGATGCGCAGCACGAAATCCCCGCCCTCTTTCCGGGCGAACGCGTAGTCGAAGAGCGCGATGTAGGCGTTGCCAACGTGAGGAGGGCCTGTGGGGGAGGGCGCTGCGCGCACCCGCACGCGGTCGAGAACGCTGCCCATGAACATCATCTCCGGGGTGTGAGGGACGCAGAGCGGACCGGGCGAACTGCCACTTTATCACAGCCGGGTTGACACGTCAAAAGAGGCGCGTCGGCCATCAGCTTTCAAGTGCCGGTCGGTCGCCCGGCGGTTGCGCGGGTGAGGGGAGCTCGGCGAAGAACAGGCGCATGGCGTTGGCCGTCGTGAGTGATGCAATCTTTGCCGGCTCTTCGTCCCGCAGCGCGGCAAGCGCCTCGATCGTGTCCACGATGAAGGCCGGCTCGTTGCGCGCGCCGCCCCTGGCGGCCGGAGTCTGGTAGGGGCAATCCGTCTCCACCAGCAATCGCTGTTCGGGCACAGCACGTGCGGCGCCCTTGGTCTTGTTGTGTCCCGGTCGCGTGACGGCACCCGCAAAGGAGATGTGGAAGCCCAGTTCGACGTAGCGGCCCGCGACCTGGGCCGATCCCTCGAAGCAGTGCCGGACCCCGGGCGGGACTTCGCCCTCCGCCGCAAGGATGCGGAGCACCTCTTCATCGGACTTGTGCGAGTGCACGATGAGGGGCTTCCCCGTCGAAAGCGCCAGCAGCGTGTGCCGGCGGAAAGCCGCCCTCTGCTCATCCGGTGGGGTGAACTTGTGGTGGAAGTCGAGGCCCGTCTCGCCGACCGCAGCGACCTCCGGCATTGCGGCAAGGCGTTCGATTTCATCCATGTCGTCGGGGCCGGCCTCGCGCCAGTGGTTCGGGTGAATTCCCACCGCGGCACGGAGGCGGCCGGGAAAGCGTCGGGCGAGTTCGACGCATCGGCGCGATGATGCCAGGTCGGTGCCGACGCACATCATCCACCGGACCCCCGCCGCTACGGCGCGGTCCAGCACCTCCGCGAGGTCCTTTTCGAACTGGCGCCCGTCCAGGTGCGTGTGCGTGTCCACGATCCGCATGGCCGGCGTCGTCCCGTCGGGAAGAGTGATTCTGGGGATTCGTTGTCTGAGGTCCGTTCAGGCATTATAATTGATGAGGCAACAACCTGGGAAGGAGCACGTCTGCGATGGCCGAGATCCGGCGCGACCCCGTTACCGGCGGGTGGGTGATTATCGCCACCGAGCGGGCCGCGAGACCGCATGATTTCTTCGTCAGCAGGGGCGAGCGGAAGACGGAGTTCTGCCCCTTCTGCGAGGGCAATGAGGACCGCACGCCGGCCGAGATAGCAGCCGTCAGGCCCCTTGACAGTCCTCCGGACACGCCGGGCTGGAAGATCCGCGTTGTGCCGAATAAGTTCCCGGCGCTTCGGCTGGACCAGCGGCTGCGCGTGGAGGGCCAGGGACTCTATCACACCGTCCAGGGGTTCGGTGCGCACGAGGTGATAATCGAGTCGCCGCAGCATCTCACCAGCCCGACCCAGATGACGAGGCAGGATTTCCAGCTTGTCATTCAGACCTACTGCGACCGTTCGCGTGCCCTGAGCGCGGACGAGCGGCTCAGCTATGTCCTCGTCTTCAAGAACGTGGGAGAGAGCGCCGGCGCCAGCATCGAGCACACGCACTCGCAGATCATCGCCGTGCCGGTGATGCCCAAGCGGGTGCACGAAGAGATGCGCGGGTGCGAGGAATCATACGCCGACGGGGGGCGGTGCCTCTTCTGCGACATTCTGGAGCAGGAGCTTCGAGAGGGCGTGCGAGTTGTGGTGGAGGACGAAGACTTCGCCGTGCTGAGCCCCTTCGCGGCCAGATTTCCTTTCGAGATGTGGATCCTGCCGAAACGCCACTCGACCCACTTCTTCGAGCTGGACGGCGACCTTGTCGGCGGGCTGGCCGCCGTTCTGCAGGAAGCGCTTGGGCGGATGGAAGTCTGCTTGAGGGACCCGCCGTATAACTACGCGGTCCATACGGCTCCGGTGGGCAGCAGCCAGGCGGATTACTTCCACTGGCACATCGAACTGATTCCGCGGGTCACTCGCCTTGCGGGCTTTGAGTGGGGCACGGGCTTCCACATCAATCCTATGGCGCCGGAGAGGGCCACTGAGTATCTGCGCGACGTGTCCGAAGCCAGGCTCCGGGAGAAGGTCGCTTCGGTGTCGGCTCGCCGGAGGGGCCATGAGTAGCGTGCGGGCAGGCTGCAACTACCCGTGAGACGGAAGGGCGCAGTCCGAGAGGATAGTTCACAACCAGGGAGAAGGCGCAAGGACACAGACCCATGCAGATTGCAATGGTAGCTTCCGAGGTGACGCCCTTTTCCAAGGAAGGGGGACTGGCTGACGTGCTCGGTTCGTTGCCTGCCGCGCTGTCCGAGCTCGGAGAGACAGTCTGGGTCATCAGCCCGCTCTACCGCGGGGTGCGAGAGAGGGCGGATCGAATGGGCTCTCCGCTCCAGCGGGTGCCGGACGGGCGGTTCACGGTGCCCATAGGAGACGCCGACGTGCCGGCCACCGCGTGGAGGTCCACCTTGCCGGGCGGCGGCGTGGAGGTGTTCTTTCTGGAGAACGACCACTACTACGACCGCGAGGGGTATTATACGAACCGCTCAGACTACAGTGACTACCAGGACAACAGCGAGCGGTTCGTCTTCCTGTCCCGTGGCGCACTGGAGATGTGCAAGGCCGTGGGCCTCAGGCCCGACGTCTTGCACTGCCACGATTGGCCGACCGGTCTGGCGCCGATCTACGTGAAGTACATCTATGAGGCGGAGTTCCCCGGCACGGCGACGGTTTTCACCATCCACAACATTGCGTACCAGGGCATTTTCTGGCACTGGGACATGAACCTGGCCGGTTTGCCGTGGAGCCTGTTCAACTGGAAGATGCTCGAATACTACGGGAACCGCTCTTTCCTGAAGGCCGGCGTGGTCGGAGCGGACGTGCTGCCCACGGTGAGCAAGAAGTACGGCGAGGAGATCCAGACCGAGGAACAGGGCTGCGGGATGGACGGGGTGTTGACGGAGCGCTCTGAGGACCTCTACGGAATCGTCAACGGCATTGATACCGACGTCTGGAACCCCGCCACCGATCCCCTGATCCCGGCCAACTTCTCGGCCGACGACCTGTCGGGCAAGGCGCTCTGCAAGCGGGCCCTGCAGGAGCAATACGGCCTGCGGCAGGAGCCCAACGTCCCCCTGCTGGGCATGATCTGTCGGCTGGTGGACCAGAAGGGCCTGGACCTGTGTCGGCAGGCGTTGCCGCAGTTGCTGAAGAACGATCTGCAGTTCATCGCGCTGGGCAGGGGCGAGGCCAGGTATCAGACCTTCCTGGGGCGGATGCAGGCGGAGCATCCGCGCTCTTTCGGGCTGCGGTTGGCGTATGACGAGGACGCCGCTCACCTGATCGAGGCGGGCAGCGACATGTTCCTGATGCCCAACCGGTTCGAGCCGTGCGGCCTGAATCAGCTCTACAGCCTGAAGTACGGCACCGTGCCCGTCGTGCGGGCCACCGGGGGACTGGCGGACACGGTGGTTGACTACGCTGCCGGCGGGTCGGGGACGCAAGAAGCCAATGGGTTTTCGTTCGACGAATACACCCCCGCGGCGCTGATGAACGCCGTTGTGCGGGCGCTGGCGCTCTACAAGGACCGCAATGCATGGCGGCAGCTCATGCTGACCGGAATGCGGCAGGACTGGTCCTGGAAGCGCAGCGCGCGGGAATACCTCGATGTGTATCGTAAGGCGCGCGAGAAGGCGGCGCGGCGACTCGCAGGCGGACTTGAGGGAGCAGTGGCGTGACGGAGAGGCCGGAAACAGCCAAGGAGCGGCGCAGGGCCGTCGAAATGCTGCGCGATCGCAGCGAAGACGTCATCCACAGATGGTTGGAGAAGATCTATCTGCTGGTGACGGACAGGGGAGCCGAAGGGCTCGTGGATGATGATCTGTTGCTTGGCGACGTGCGTGAGCTGTTCGAGGTGGTCGTCTCCCGCTTGGCAGGAACGCACCCCGAAGCGGACATTGCCGCCTTCTACCACCTGGTGCTGCAGGCCCGGGAGCACAAGGTGGGTCTGGCGCACATTGCTTACGGGCTTCTGGAGCTCAAGAGCGTCAGCAAGCAGGTCATCTTCGAGAGCCTTGGCGACGAGTTGCAGGCGTTCCGAATCTCGCGCCAGGTGGACGATATCATCGAGGCCATTCTGCGCAGG
>DAOVRD010000207.1 GCA_030628375.1 Planctomycetota bacterium | reverse complement strand
GAAGCGGCCTCCGCGCTCGCCTCGGGCCTGGACGAGTTGGGGGACTGCTTCGGGATCTTCGGATTCACCGGGAACGGCCGCGAGCAGGGCGTGTTCCAGGGTTTCAAGGACTTCGACGATGACTGGGACAGGCAATCCAAGTCGCGGCTGATGGCCGCCCGACCGGGCTCGTCCACCCGGATGGGCGTGGCCCTGCGGCACGCGGGCACCAGGCTTTTCGCCATGCCGGCCAGGACCAGGCTGATCGTCCTCATCACCGACGGCAAGCCGATGGACTCCGACTACGATCCGCAGACGCGGTACGCCCATTACGACGTGCGCAAGGCCTGCGCGGAGAACCATCAGCGAGGCATCCACACCTTCTGCGTCGCCCTGGACCCGGAAGCCGCCGAGGGACTGGAGGTCATGTTTCCGCGTGGGCGGTGCCTGATCCTGCGCAGCATTGACCAACTGCCGGAGGTGCTCTCACGGGCCTACCTCAGGTTGACGCGAATGTAAGAGGGTGGCGGGTGGCGGCCGGGCGGGGGCTATTTGGTCCGGCTTTTCTCCAGGATGGTCGTCAGGTTCTTATCTATTTTCTTACGCTCGCGGTCGGAGAACCCGAGGATCTCCTGAAGGGCTTCGCCGATGTGGGGTATGTACTTCTGGATGTACTCGCGCTTGCGCTGTTCCTCGGCGCGTCGCCGCCTGCGGTTCAGGAAGCGCCTCAGGTCGCGGGCGCATTCCTGCACGGCCAGCATGATCTCTTTCTCGATCTCGGGGTAGGGGGCGATGGCCTCCTTGCTCTCGCTGGTGAAGGGCACCCAGGGGCTGGCCACGTGCACCAGGATCAGAAGCGGGCCGGAGGGCGGGCTGCCGTTGGACTGCTCGACGCCGTACTGGCGCCAGTTGACCTTGCTTATGGCGTGCGTGATCGCGCAGGCGCCCGTGTTGTAGAGCAGAGGCACCCGGTTGGCGAACCGCATCACCTTGGCGGCCGAGCGCTCCTTCATCTTCCCGCCGTGGGCCAGCCCCGCCTCGATCATGAAGGGGATGCCGCGATAGACGGCGGGGGCGCGGGTTACCGATATGTAGAGGTCCGCCTCAAACTGCTTTCGCATTCCTTTTTCTATCAGTTCCTGCCCGATGGGACTGATGCAGTCCATGGGCGGCTTCCTGAGCTTGATTTTGTGGACGGCCTTCAGCAGTCTGTCGGCCTCCTGCTGGGCGATGCGCTTGGGCCGAGCGTTCACGTAGATGCCGGCTTTCTCGCAGATCTCCTTTGCTGCGCGTGAGCTGACCCGGCAGAAATCGTTGTGCAGGAAGCTCTGCAACTTGTGACACTTCGTCTCCTGAAGCATCCTAATCAGCATGCCCAGCTCGATGCCGTAGGGGTGTGGCTTGATCTCCTTTGGCTCTTCGGGCAGCACTTCGGTGGCGCGCTTGAAGACCTGCTTCTTCCCGTCGGGCGCCTCGAAATGTATCGTGACGTGCGGGTTGGCGGTCGCGGTCTGTTCCAGGTACTCGTCAACGCTCCAGTTGCCGCGCTGGAATGTGCCTTCCAGTTCGATCTCGACCCGCGTTCCTCGCTCCATGTCCCATTCCACGATGTCTTCTTTGAGGATTCTGGGCTCGTTTTCCTTGGTGTTGATGATGACCTGGTAGTAATGAGCGTCCTGCACGGGGCCGGTCCTGGAAGTGATAGCCACGGGCTTGCCGGTTGTGAGGTGGCCGTACATCCCGGCGGCGCTGATGCCGATTCCCTGCTGGCCGCGGCTCATCTTCAGGCGGTGGAACTTGCTCCCGTAGAGCAGCTTGCCGAAGATGCGGGGGATCTGGCTCTTCACGATGCCCGGCCCGTTGTCGGTGACCTCCACCCGGAAGCGGTCCTCGCCGTTGGTTTGCCGGATACGGACCCAGATGTCCGGCAGGACCCCTGCCTCTTCGCAGGCATCCAGCGAGTTGTCTACCGCTTCTTTGACGGTGGTGAGAAGGGCGCGCCGCGGATTGTCGAACCCCAGCAGGTGTCGGTTCTTGGTGAAGAACTCGCTAATGCTGATCTCTCGCTGCTGCAGGCCCATCTCATCTGCAGTCAGCGTTATGCGCCCTTTTTTGGCTCGTTTTTTTGCCATGAGACTGTCGCCGCGTTCCAGGTCTTCGCCTCTGCCGCGGGTGGCCCGGCGCCGTTTGCAGCAGCTTGCCGCCGCGTCCTTCCGGCCGGCTGCAAGTTACTGGCAGGCAAGGATATGCAGCGGCCGCGCCCTGCCTGCCGGGCCGTCGCTCCCGAGGGCCAGACGATGCTCACCTGACAACATAGCGCAAACACCGGGAGGATTTCAATCCCCTCGTCTTGATTCGTCGCTGCTGTGTGCCCTTTCATGTACGTCTGCGTGCACATGCCAGTGGAGCTTCAGTGTTGAAGTTGAGGGTTCTTAGGTCGAGGCGGCCTTGCATACGTATCTCGTCGCCATTGCGCGTCGGCCATGCTGGTAGGCCCGATCCGCTTTCGTAGGGGCACGGCGTGCCGTGCCCGTGAAACGGCCTTACCTGGAAGCGGGGTGTTGAAACTCCGCCAGGTCCGTTCTCTCGTCGCTGGATGCTGCCGGACGCTGAGACATGAGAAGAATCATCGTGCTGAACCAGAAGGGCGGCGTGGGTAAGACGACTACCGTCGCCAATCTGGGCGCCTGCCTGGCCGAGTTGGGCAAGAGCGTCCTGCTGGTGGACGTGGACGCACAGGCCAACCTTTCCATCCACTTCGGCGTGGCGTTGCAGCGGGGCGATCCCTCTCTCTACACCCTGATTCGGGGCGAGCACGGACCGGAGCAAGTCATCTGCCGCACGCCCGTCAAGGGAATGGCCCTGCTCCCGGCGACCATTGACCTGAGCGGGCTGTCGGTGGAGCTTGCCGACCAGCCGGACAGGCTCCTGGCCCTGCGCGAGGCCCTGATGCAGGTGCCGCAGTGGTTCGACTACGTCCTGCTGGACTCGCCTCCGTCGTTGGGCCTGCTGACCGTTAACGCGATGTGCGCTGCGGATGAGGTTTTCATTCCGCTCCAGACCGAGTTTTTCGCCCTGCAAGGGGTCAGCAAGCTCCTGCGCACCGTCCATCTGGTGCGCAGCCACCTCAACAGGAACCTGAGGATAACGGGCGTCATCGCCAGCATGTACGACGGGCGGACCTGCCTGGCTCAGGAGATCCTGGATGACATACGGAAACACTTCGGCGCGAGGGTGTTCGCGACCGTCATCAGGAAGAATGTCCGGCTGGCCGAGGCGCCCGGCTTCGGGCTTCCCATAACGATGTACGACGCCCAGTGCCACGGAGCCGAAGACTACCGGGCGCTTGCCGGAGAAGTTGCAGCCATGGAAGTGGCCCAGGCGCAGATGCTGCTGGCGGACGGACAGGCGGCCGCCGTGCCCCGGTCGAGGGCGGGCTGAGGGCGCGCGTGAAGCCGACCTGCGGAGAGTGCAATGACGGCGGCAGGGAAAGATGACCAGAGAAGCGGCGTCGAGCCGCGGCCGCGTCTGCATCGGCCGACGGACGACCTCAAGGAGCTGCCGCGGCTGAAACCCAAGCCGGTGGGCAGTCGCCCGGAGGCCGAAGTATCAACGCCGCCGGTCCGGGCGGGAACGTTGTTCGGAGGCGAGCACGGCAAGGGGGTCGCCGACTCGGCGGGCGCGGCGCGCGAGCGATCGAAGAAGGTCGTGCTGCGAAAGATCGAAGAGGGCGCCGGGCGCTCCGTCTATGCCACCCATCGGCTGGCGCCGCCCGATGAACGCGCGGAGAAGGAGGAAGTGGGCGCCATCGGCGGACGGCGGTCCGAGAGGACAGTCTCCACCGGCTTTCTTCTCGGCGTGGCCCTTATTGTGGTCGTGCTGCTGGGTGGGGTGTTCATCGTTCGCCTCAGCAAGAAGGTGGGGGCGCTGGAGAAGCGCGTCAGCCATCTGGAGACAGCCAACGCGGAATCCCTGGCGGCCGGTTCGTCCCTTCCCTGAGCATGTCCGCACCCCTGTCGTGCTTGCATTTGCGTGCCCGTAGTGTATAAAGGCGGCTCGCACGTTTCGAGCTTTCCGCCATTCCGCGGTATCCCAAGGAGTATGCGGTGGGGGACAGCATCATCAATCTCGGCGTGGGCGAGCTGACCCACCGGGAGCGGTTCCGGCGCGTGATGCACTTCCAGAAGGTGGACCGGATACCGCACTGGGAGTTCGGCTACCTGAGGGAGACGCTGGACCGGTGGCACGGCGAGGGGCTGCCTGCTCAGTATGACGACGACCCGTCCGTGGAGGCCTATTTCGGCGTGGACCCGGCGGTTCAGGTGCCCGTCGTGCACGGTCCGGTGCCGGCCTTTGAGGGCGGCTTGCAGGTGTTGGAAGAGCGGGCGAATTCGCGGATCGAGAGACTGCCCGACGGCACCGTTCAAGAGGTGCAAACCAAAGGCGTCGCCACCATCCCGCACTATATCAAGATGCCGATCGAGAACCGGGACGACTGGCTGCGATTCAAGGAGCGACTCGACCCGGAGGACCCCAGGCGGTTCCGGACGGACTACGAGGAACTGGGCCGGCGGCTGCTGCCGTGCGACAGGCCAGTCGGCATCAACATCGGCTCCTATTTCGGCAAACCCCGCGACTGGATCGGTTTTGAACACATTTGTCTGATGCTGTACGATGACCGACCGCTCATCGAGGACATCGTCGAGACGCTCACGCGGATTTATTACCGGCAGATCGAGGAGGCGCTGAAGTACGTCGAAGTGGATTTTGCCGCCGGGTGGGAGGACATCTGTTTCCGCAGCGGCCCCATGATCAGCCCGGAGGCGTTCCGGGAGATCGTCGGGCCGCGCCTCAAGCGTGTCTGCGACCTGCTCAGGCAGCACGGCTGCACCGTCATCTGGACCGACTGCGACGGCGACGTGACCCGGCTGGTGCCGGTGTGGCTGGAAGCGGGCTTGAACTGCATGTTCCCCCTGGAGGTGCACCCTGGCTCCGACCCGGTCAAGTACCGCAAGGTCTGGGGCCGCCAGATACTTCTGCGCGGCGGCATTGCCAAGTACAAACTGGCCGGCAGCAAACGAGGCATTCTGGACGAGCTGAAGCGTGTGGAGCCCGTCGTTGAGGAAGGCGGCTACATACCGCACGGCGACCACCGCATCCCGGAGGACGTCTCTTACGAGAACTACAGGTACTACGTGCGGGAGAAGCTGGCGATGCTCGGCTGGCGCGACGACGAGGTGGCGCAGATAGAAGCGCTGCGTCAATTATGAATGATGAATTATAATTATGAATTGGAAACAGCAAAGGCCAGCGCGCGCAGTGGCATGTTCAAAAACAAGTGGGGCGATCTGAGCAATGCAAGACAGAGACATACGAGAGCGAACTTACCAGTTTTCGATCCGGATCGTGCGCCTCTGTCAGGCCCTGGATGAGGACCGCATCGGGCGCGTCTTGATGAGCCAAATTCTGCGCGCAGGCACAGGCATTGGCGCGAACCTGGAAGAGGGTCAAGCCGCACAGAGCAAGAAGGACTTCATCTCAAAAGTGTCCATTGCGCGCAAGGAGGCCTTTGAGGCCCACTACTGGCTTCGACTTCTTCGGGGCTGCGGGCTTATTCCGGAAGACCGCATGGCCGATATCATTGACGAGTGTGAGGAGATCGCCAAGGTTCTCTCGGCCATTGTCCTGTCGGCCAAGAAGAACCCGTGACCTGCGCTTCACACCCCCTCGTCTGTTTCCAATTCATAATTCATCATTGCTTTTTCGCGCCGAGCATCTGCACGAAGGCTTCCAGGTACGGTTTCGATGCACTAACTGCCTTCTTCCCAAATAGATGTCTCGATTTCTTCCCAAACGTCCCCTCTAACTTTCCGGCAGATCACCTTCCACCTGTATTTGAGTTCCACTCCAAAAGCGGTCTTCGCCTTCACGGTCCCCGTGACGTGCCATTGCTTTGTGCTCTTGTTGAAGAACGTGGCGCCCAACCACGAGAAAGGGAAACGTGCTGTTGACGGGTGCAAAAGGTGGTTCTTCACGAACTTCTGGGCTATCAACATGGCATCAAGCTCACTTCCGAACCTTTCTTCCAGTTTCTTTTGTGCCGCGCGCTCCGCCTCCGAACGTGCTTGCTCTGCTTCTCTTTCAGCCGTTTTTCTCGCGTGTCGGGCGTCGACAACGCGGGACGCTTTCCAGACGAAAAAGTACGGATAGGCGTAAACCCAGTACCTGATTTTGAACCACCCTTCCTCGCCAATGTCTCTGAAATCGCCGTATTCTGCTGCGCCTGAGTGCCGCAGCTCTACTTTTTCCAGGTCATAATACTTGCCATTACATGTAGCTTTTCGATAGACTCCTTCAAACTTCTCTAGACCGTCCACCTCCTCGGCCAAGCGAGCGACGGCGTTTCTAAGCGATTTCTCCATCACCCGCGTAGCCGCTACGGCACCGTTGAACTTGCGGGTCTCCTTTGTCAGGTTCTCTTGGGCGACGAGAAGGCCATTCAGTTGCCCCTGTAAAGATGCCACTGCGTTTCGGAGTTGTGCCTTTTCAGAAGCAGGGAGACAATTTGACAACAGGCGTGAAGCCCTCGCATTTCGGCAGACCAGCACAAGATCCACGGCGATAACCAAACAAAGTGCGCCAGTAAGTATCGCAATGCTTTTTTGCTTAAGCTTCATTTTGCTTCACTTCGCTTTATGAAGTCCAGCGCGCGCTTGTCTAATCCAAGTGGTTGCCACCGCGCTGCCATGCCGTCTCTTTGCTCAGTAAGCCTGGCCTCTTCTTCTTTTAAGGAGGTCACGTCGCGCTCACCGCGTTTCAATTCGGCTCTTAAGGCTTCCGTTTCGTTTCGCAGAAGCTGCAGGTTACTGTCGGCTTGAAGGGTTTTAGCGCGAAGCTCAGTAATTTGATTGAGAAGGCGGCCCTTTTCATCAGGTGCCAGCAAAACTCTTATTCTTATCTGAGTTTCAGCCGTGCTCCGATAGAGTATCCAGCCGACGAATATGAGAAGTGTGGTGGCGCAAAACATTACAAGGATAGCGATATCTCTCCCTCCGAAGGCAACTGGCGTAACTGTTTCACTTTCTGCTTCCGCCGTTGGTATCGACAGCGTACAACCGCAACGAGGACATTTTGCGACCTTCCCGGCTTTGTCCTGGGAGGCCCTCAACCTCCTTCGACACTCTGGACATCTGAAGCTAATCTTACCCATAGCTCTCCAGCGTTCCTTTCAGGCTGACTTAGCCGGATTGTACCCATAGACGGGCATATGTCAATCTCGAAGTCAGCCCGAATCGTCAAGGTTCTGTCGGCCATTGTCCTGTCGGCCAAGAAGAACCCGTGACTTGCGCTTCACACCCCCTCGCCTGTTTCTCTTCAACCTCTCGAATTCATAATTCATCATTCTTGAACATGCCACCGCGCGCACCGGCTCTTCTCGTTTTCAATTCATAATTTATCACTACTGTCCCGTTGTTGCGCTTGATAGTTCTCGTAACTACCTTAAGGACAGCGAGTTACGCTGGAAAATGACTGTAATCGATTTGAAATCCATCCTACACTACGGCCATCCCAATCCGGCAACT
>DAOVRD010000001.1 GCA_030628375.1 Planctomycetota bacterium | reverse complement strand
TGGACCCAGTGGACCTGGAGGCCGAGGCCGAGGCGCAGCAGGCCGCCCGGCTCGAACGCGAGCGGGCAGAGAAGAAGCCGATTGTAGAGGCTGCTGTGAACCGCATCGCGGTAGTGATTTCGAAGGAGGGCTTGTTGGTCCAACTGGTCGAGATGGGTTTCATCTCGGCGCAGCTGGCTGGCGAGATTGCAATGGAGAAGGGGCTGAAGCTGGATGCCGAACCTGCGTAACAAGTTGCGAAGGGCAGAAGAGAGCGCGAAGCGTTCCGTAGGGGCACGGCGTGCCGTGCCCAGCAAGTTCGACTGCCGCCACGCGGGAGTGCGGCAGCACACGAGTTGCTGCGGCGAGCGGATCGTCTGCCGCCACCCGACCCGCAAGGGCGCCACCGTCCCGGCCAGGCGCTGCGGCCCCGGCTGTGAGTTCTACGAGCCGCGCGCCGTACCTCCGGCCTCCAGCCCCCGGCCTCCGGCCTCACCGCGCATCAGCGCGGTGATCATCGCCTTCAACGAGGGCGCCGAGGTCCGCCGCACCGTCGAGTCCCTCCGCGCGTCGGTAGGGGCGGTCGCCAAGGCGGCTAAAGTTCGCGAACCGCCCCTGCTTGAGATCGTGCTGGTGGACGACGGCTCGACGGACGGCTCCTGCGACTTCGCGGCCGGGGTGAAGGGTGTGGTTCTGGTGCGGCACAAAAAACCTCAGGGCGTCGGCCGCGCACGCAACGCGGGCTGGAAAGCGGCCCGGGGGGACGTGGTCACCTTCCACGACGCCCACATGCGGTTCCCCGCCGTCGTCCCGCAGGGCGGGACTATGGCGGGCAAGCCCGAGGGCCTGCCCGCCGAAGCCTCGGCGAAGGAGGGGGGCCTGGAGACGCTGGCGCGGCGCGCACTGCAGGACACGTGCATCGTCTGCGCCGGCAGCAACGGGCTGAAGGTCGAGGACGGCAAGGACGTGCTGATCGGCAGCCGCCTGTTCTGCTGCGACCTGTTCACCAACCGGAACGACGGCTTCCAGCCGAAGTGGCTGCACCTGGCGAAGACGCTGCCGCAGGAGTGGACGCGCTCGCCGGCGCCGATGGGGGCCGGCTACGCCATGAGCCGCGTCACCGCCGAGAAGCTCGAAGCCGCCACGGGCCACCTCTGGGATGACATCGCCGGGCGCTGGGGATTCAGCGAGCAGGTGCTGGCCATCAAGGCGTTCCTGATGGACATCCCCATCTACTTCAGCCGCGACGTGGTGTTCCGCCACTGGTACCGCTGCGGCAAGGGCGAGCGCAGCAAGAACCCCGTGCCGGACGCCGGGCGCGAGAACTGGCGCAACGTCTGCCACGGCACGGCCACGCTGTTCGGGCGCAAGGTCTGGGAGCAGCGTTTCAAACCCTGGTGCCGCAAGTGGCTGGGCCCCGAGGAGACGCGCCGCATCAGCACGGAGGCGTTCCGCGCGCAGGACGCGCGGAAGGCTGGAGACCGGAGGCTGGAGACTGTAGGGGCACGGCGCGCCGTGCCCGGCGCTCGGCCGTGGGTGCGCCCCGTCCAGGAGGTGTTCACGCACCTCTGCGGCAAGCGGGCCCCCATCACCGAGCCGCATCCCGAGCACGCATGGCTACCAGAAATCGAGGCCGCAGTCCGTAGGCTGCGGGCAGGAGGTACGGCCAAGAAGCAAGCTGTACCTGCGGTCTCCAGCCTCCAGTCTCCAGCCTGCCGTCTGCGTGTTCTGCAATGGCGGCCGGGGGAGTCCACGCTGCTGGTGCGGCGCCTGCTGCCGAAGGCGGAGGTCTTCTGCATCGAGATGCCCGGCCACCGCGCCGGCAACTGGCACGACATCTGCCAGGCGAACGGCATCAAGCTGGCACAGGTGAAACTCACGGCAGGGCACGGCGCGCCGTGCCCCTACGCCAGTTGTCCGGCCAAGTGGCGGGGGGACGGCTTCGACCTGGTGCTGATTGCAGGCGAGATGCAGGACCGGTGCAAGGCCGCTGCACAGGGCCTGCTGAGACCCGGGGGGCGCATCCTCGTCAACCCCTCGGCCGACCGCATGCAGATCGTGGACGAGGAGCTGAAGAAGGAGCGCAAACAGACAGCAGGCAGCAGACAGCAGGCCGCAGGCAGTAGGGGCGCTTCGCGAAGCGCCCACGGCAACGGGAAGCCCCTCGTGACTGTGTGTCTTCTGAACTGGCAGCGGCCGGAGAATATCGGCCGGGTCCTGGACAGCATCGCCGCGCAGACCGTCAAGGCGCAGGTGTTTCTCTGGAACAACGGTGACCCCGTGCAGTTCAGCCAGAACGGCGGGCCGCAGCGGCCCATCGTCGAGAACCCGCTGGTGGCCCTGGAGGTGCAGGCCGGCCGGAACCTGGGCTGCTTCCCGCGCTGGTGGCTGGCCAGCCTGGCCGAGACGGACTACGTCTGCTCGATGGACGACGACCTGACGTTCAAGGACAAGCGCGTGCTGGAGGACGCGATGGCCGCCAGCGGCGAGGAGTGCCCGGACGGCATCGTCGGCTTCTTCGGGTGGAGCCAGGTGGAGGGCAAGGACTACGGGCGCGGCCGCCACCACAACGGCACGCACAAGGGCACCAGGTGCGACATCATCAAGGGTCGCTTCATGCTGCTGCGTCGGGCGCTGCTGGCGAAGGTGCCGCTGGAGATCCCGCTGCTCGCCGGGATCGAGGGACTGAGCCACCGCGAGGACGACGTCTACCTGAGCCTCTGCATCAGCGGCGGCCGGAAGGACCACCACCTGGTGCCCGCACGGCTGGGGCACCGGTGGAAGGAGCTGTCGCAGGGCGGGTCGAGCGCATCGTCTGAGTCGGGCCACTATCAACGCCGCGACCGCTACATCACCCTCATCAAGGAATGGCTTGCCAGTCGCACGTAGGGGCACGGTCCGCCATAGCCTTGGCGACGGCGGATGCCCTTCCTTCAGGAAGAGGAGGTCCATCATGGGCTTCATCAAGGCACTGTTGCAGTCGAGGAAGTTCTGGCTGACCGTCGGCGCGTGCGTGAGCGCCGCCCTGACGGGACACCCGTTCTGGATTCCGGGCATCATCATGGCGGAAGTCGGCGCGATCACCGTCGAGGATGCCGCACTCAAGCTGGGCATGCGCTCGCCCGCGAAGGAGAAGTAGGACGGCAGAAGTCAGACTGGAGGCTGGTGGCTGCAGACGGCAGGTATGCGCCAGAGGCGCACAAGCCTCCAGCCTGCAGCCTACGGCCTGCAGTCTGCTACCTACTGTCTGCTGACTGCTGTGGGCACGGCCCCTCGACTTCGCTCGGGATGAACTTGCCGGGCCCCTACGAAAGGTGGTGGACGTGCGCGAGCAGTTGATAGCGCTGCGCGAGGAGGACTGGGATGTGCTGATCGTCCTGGACGCCTGCCGCGCCGACACCTTCGCCGAGACGTGCGCCGTCGCGGAGGTCGTGCGCGCGGCCGGGCCGTGCACGCCCGCCTGGATCCGCGCTGCCGGCCCGCTCCTCCAGGAACGCGGCGCCGTCTACTTCAGCGCCAATCCCGTGGTGGACCGCGAAGTGCGCAAGTGCGGGCTGGACCTGCCCGCCGGCCGGCAGGCGGGGATCGAGATGGTGCCCGTCTGGCAGAGCCAGTGGGGGCGATTCACGGCGCACCAGATCCCGAGCGTGCATCCGCTGAGCGTCAACGGCGTCGTCGCCGCGCACGTGCAGATGGGCAGGCTGGAGGGCCGCCCCCTCGTCGTCCACTACGTGCAGCCGCACTCGCCCTACATCGGCGCGGTGCCCCTGGCCTTCGCCCGATGGGGAGGCGCAGGGGCCCCCGCCGGCGGTGAGTTCGGCGAGGCCTGCCACAAGCTGCGCCGGCCGGGACGCGCCGTCAAGCGTGGCGAGATCACCTGGGAGCAGCTCCGCGCCGCCTACCGCGCGAACCTCGAGCTGGTCTGGCACGCGGCCCGCTTGCTGGCCTCGCAGCTCGCCCCGCGCCGGGTGATTGTCACGTCGGACCACGGCGAGCTGCTCGGCGAAGACGGCAAGTTCGGCCACGAATGCGGCTACACCGGTTACGAAGAACTCTGGCGCGTGCCCTGGCTGTGCCTCGAGGGCTCCCGCCTCGAGCAGGAGACGACCGGGCAGAAGCTGGAGGCCCTGGGCTATGCCTGACGGAACGAACGGCAGGCTGGAGACTGGAGGCCGGAGGCAGCAGGCCGGAGACGGGAGGCCGGAGGCCGGAGGTACCTCCAGCCTGCAGTCTGCAGCCTGCAGCCTGACGGTTGTCTACGCCGTCACGCCCGACCAGAAGTACCGCCGGATGGCGGCCGGCAGCATCTACACGGCCGTGCGGCACAATCCCGGAGTGCGCGTCCGCGTGGTCGAGGTCGAGGGCGGCGACTACCCCCCCGGGATCAAGCCTGCGGCCCTGGCAGATGTGACGGCGGCCTCGGTCTTGTTCCTGGATGCAGACACGGTCGTGCGTGGGTCGCTGGGCGAGCTTCTTGCGTGCGACGCCGACTTCAGCGCCCGCGTTGCGACGGCCTGGCTGGCGGGCGGATTCCTGAGCCGGCGGCGCTGGGCCGCCCTCTGTTCCCACTTCGGGCTCCCGCCGGTCCAGGGCTTCAACTCCGGCGCGTTCTTGTGCCGCGGCCAGGTTGCCCGTTCGCTGGCGCAATCCTGGCCCCGCTGGATGGAAGCCATCCGGCATGCCGGCGTGAGCGACCCGCAGCTGCAGCCCGCAAAATCCCCCTGGTGGATGCTGGACCAGTACGCGCTGGCGCTGGCCGTTGCGGAGATCGGCTGCCGCGTGCGCCTCTGGTCGCGCGCGGAGCACAGTTTCGGCTGGAAGGGCGAGGTGCCGGGCTTGATCCACCACACCGGGGCCAGGCGATGGGAGGACCCCCTGCGATGACCATCAGGGCGAAGCGCCGGTGGGGAGTGGTGGCCGAGGTCCTGGCGAGCCGGCCGCATTCGGTCGGCGCCGAGATCGGCGTCAAGGAGGGCCAGACCTCTGCGGTGCTCCTCACGCGCCTGCCGGGACTGAGGACGCTGTACTGCGTGGACCCGTGGCAGCACTACCCCGGCTACGACTCGGACAGGGCCGGGCGCAGGATCGAGTGGCCGTCGCAGCGCCTGCTCGATCGGGCCTACCGCAGGTTCTCCAGGCGCGTTGCGCCTTTCCGGGACCGCGTCGTAGTGGTGCGTGCCTTCAGCCGCGAGGCAGCCGGCACGATCGCCGACGGCGCCCTGGACTTCGTCTTCGTGGATGCGAACCACGCCTACGAGTACGTGCGGGCGGACATCGCGCTCTGGTGGCCCAAGGTGCGCGCAGGGGGCACGCTGCTCGGACACGACTACGGGCGCTGGTGCCACGCCTGGGGCGTCAAACGCGCCGTGGATGAGGCGTTCGGGGAGCTGGTGAAGGTCGGCCCGGCGTGGGTCTGGTGGGTGGACAAGAACGGGAAAACAGGGACTGGCAATCCCGACCCTGGGGTGCCTGTCCCGTTTTCCCCCGCCCACAACGACGACCGCCGCGAACCCGTTGCCGTAGGGGCACGGTCCCGCGACTGCGGGATGCCCACCGGAAGCGCATCATGAAGCTCACCGCCCTGATCCCCGCGCACAACGACGACTACACGCTCGGCTTCTGCCTGCGCAGCATCGCCGACCACTTCGACGAGATCGTCGTGCTGGACGACTGTTCGAGCGACCACACGGCCGACGTGGCCCTCGATGCGGCCGCCCGGCATCGGCACGTGCGCCTGATCCGTTACGAAGGCGCGCAGCAACTCGGCTGGGTGCGGGCCCGCAACCGCCTGCTTGAGGCGACCGACTCCGACCACCTGTTCTGGCTCGACGCGGATGACGTGCTCTGCGAGTACGCCGCCCACCGGCTGCGCGAGATCGCCAAAGGCCCCCGGCCGCTCGTGCGCCTGGAGCTGTGCGAGATGTGGGGCGACTTCGACCACACCACCCAGCGCCTGCGCCACTACGACCGCTGCCACGTCTACTGGAACCGCCGCCTCTTGAAGGATGTCGCCTGGCGCGGGGGGAGCACCGCGAAGTACCAGCTCGATGGCAAGCTGAAGCCGGCCAGGAGCGGCGGGCCCCTGCTGTTCCACGTCAAGGGCGTCAAGCCGGACCGGCGGCTCGTTGAGCGCCAGTATGTGCGCAAGTGGCTGCGCGCCGGCGCGCCGGGGCGGCTGGAGGACTTCGCGGGCCTGGCAGAAATGGACGAGGACGATATCCACCGGCGCGCTGTCAACATGCTCCTGCGCAGCCGACAGGACAAGCTGCGGCGATGGGTCCAGGGTGCCCCGGAGCGACCCACCGCCTTGAGGCACCGTCCGCAGCGCTTCGAGATCGTCTACCGTGATGGCAAGCCCGTAGACCGCGTAGATCATGAGGAGGACCGTTCCGATGTCTGACCTGCAGCCTCCAGTCTCCAGCCTCTGGCCTGCTGTGACGTGCCTCTGCCCCACTTACGGCCGCTTCGAGCGACTGCGCGACGCCATCGCCTGCTTCCTGCTCCAGGACTACTCGGGCGAGAAGCGCCTGTTGATCCTGAACGACGCGCCGGTTCCGCTTCTGACGGGCCCTCATCTGCCGTTCGTGCAGGTTCGAAATGCGCCGACCCGTTACCCGACTCTGGGCCACAAACGCCAGGCCCTTCTGGAGTTGGCCGAGACACCGTTGGTCGCCCACTGGGATGACGACGACCTTTACCTCCCCTGGCATCTCCGACAGTGTGTTTCGGCGCTTCTGGAGCGCGGGGGTCCTCCCGCGCAATGCGGGACGGGATGCGTCAAGCCGGGCGCCGCGTGGTGGGGCGTCGGCCCGCGTGAAGGATTTGAGTTGCGTGGTCCCTGCCACAACGTCTTCGAGGGGCAGATGGTGTTCGGCCGGCGGCGCGCCCTCGAGCTGGGCGGCTACCCGCCGAAGGTCAGCGGGCAGGCCAAGGCCTTGCTCGCGAAGTTCCGCAAGGCCGGGGAGCTTTACGCCTGGAACCCGGCCGACCGGGACATCAGCTACATCTATCGCTGGGCCGGGGGCCTGCACCACATCAGCGGCGGCGGCGATAACGTGCGGAGCCATCGAGCCTTCGGCGCGCGGAACCAGGACTTCGGCGAGGCCCAGCCCCTCATCCCTGCCGGTCCCGCGCCTATCGAAGCGTGGGCGCGCGCCCGCCTGCGGCGACAGTTCGCCCGCCTCCCCGCGTGCAGCCGGCGTCAGCTAAGGGAAGGGGTCCGCCCCGCTGGCCGCAGCCGGATCGTGCCCCTGGTCAACTCGAATCAGGGGCCCTGCGGGTAGTGGGTCAGTTTTACTAGACTTTCTGCTTGCTTGTGTGGTCAAGCATGGTATGATGATGGCATGGCGAAGAAGGAAACCACGCATAAGAGGGCGGAAGCCGAGAACCTTACCGCCAAACGGATCGTCGCAGAAGCAACCGGCGACGAGAGGAATCCTGCGGCTGTCGCACTCGGGCGGCTTGGTGGACTCAAGGGCGGGCCAGCGCGGGCGCAAAGGCTTTCCGCTGAAAGACGCAAAGAGATCGCGCGAAAAGCTGCCCAAGCGCGCTGGTCCAAACAGCGATGAACCTGCTCTGGCCCCATCACCTTATTATAGGCCAATTGGCTCCTCGCGCTGCGGTTTCAGGAGAAAGGTTGTGGCAAAGCCCGCACCCAGCGCCAACATCGTCGTTGAAGCGCAACTCAAGGGCCACATAACGGCGCTCGAATCCACTGTCGGCGGCGATGTGTTGTCGTTTGTGGGATTACTGGCGTACGGCGCGGATGATATGGTTCGGAGTGCTATAGAGGAGCTCCATACTAGGAAACGCCGGGGCAAGAAGCTCTGCTTGGTGTTGGAGACGCCGGGGGGGTACATCGACGTGGTCGAGCGCCTTGTAGCTCTCCTTCGACACCATTATAGGCGAGTAGAGTTCATAATCCCGAATTTTGCCAAGTCTGCCGGGACGGTTCTTGTGATGTCCGGCGATGCTCTCCACATGGACTACTTTTCGGTGCTGGGGCCAATTGACCCACAGATTGAAAAGCCCGATGGCAAAATGGTGCCAGCGCTGGGGTACTTAGCGAAATACGAGGAACTGCTTGACAAATCAAGAGAAGGCAAGCTGACGGCTGTAGAAGCGGCGTATTTGATAGAACGTTTTGATCCCGCCGAGATGCACCAATATGAACAGTCGCGGAATTTGACTATCACCTTGCTCAAAGACTGGCTTGTTCGCTATAAGTTTAGAACATGGAAAAGCACCGAGACTCGCGGGGTTAAGGTAACCCGGCAGATGAAAGTGCGGCGCGCTGCGCAAATCGCCGAATTGCTGAATGACACCAAGAAGTGGCACTCCCACTCACGCGGTATTTCCATGGAAATCCTGAGGCGCAAAGTCGGGCTTCGCGTTGAAGACTTCGGGGCCAACGACGAGTTGAAGGAGAGAATCACAAGATATTACCTTCTTCTCAAGGATTACAGGGACAAACGCGCTGCAGAGGGC
Source organism: Planctomycetota bacterium (assembly GCA_030628375.1). GTDB lineage: Bacteria > Planctomycetota > Brocadiia > SM23-32 > SM23-32 > DAOVRD01. Next base: position 31,344 of record DAOVRD010000001.1, on the reverse strand, counting down.
GTGATTCACACCCGCTTACGGTTTATCCCCCTGAGCTTTCACAAGAGGGCGTGATAAGAATGGGCAAGAAACCAAACAAGAAAGAACTGGTGAAAGCGAACCCTCTCATCGACACCCGCTTGCTCGAACAGAGCCTGGCTTTGATCAAGGAGCTTGAAAAGCAAGGTGTCAAGAGATCCGGCTATGACCTGTCGCTTCCATTCTCTCGCACCCTCCAGGCCACCGAGGGGGGAAAGGCCGATCCCCGTACGGTCCATCTCGGCCGATAGACATTGGTGTTGGCCGTGTTCTGAAGAATCTTGCAAGCTTCCCAGGATTCCTCTCTGGACGGTGCTTGATCGCTCAAGTATAATCGCAGTCGGAACGGGGTCACGTACGAATAGGCTTAGCAGGCAGACGCGGGGTCATGTGATCGCGGCCTCTGCGGAACCCCCTACCTGGGATAGCCGACCGACTGCGCGAGGATGATCTTCTGGTTCGCTCGCAGGCCCATTTCTTTTGCGAGCTTGGGGCGATCTACCAGCCCGCGCACGACGGTCGCCAGACCCTCCGAGGCGCAGTAGAGATAGACGTTCTGGCTGATGAAGCCCGTGTCAGTGGCTGAATAGAAGTCCTTACTGGCCTGCGAGGAGCCGCCCATCCGGGCGTGGTCCGACACGAAGACCAGGTTCACGGGGGCCTCTGCAACGAAGCTCTGGGTCCCCGTCATGGCCCGGATGTCTTTCTCCAGAACGAGGTTCAGCGCGTGGGCCTTTGCGTCGAACAGGTAGAGCCCCTCTGCGGTCGCGACATAGACGTCTATCTGTTGCATGTTCCTCGCGGTGGGCGCCGTGCGCTTGCCGGAATCGGGCCGGTTGACGCCACACGCCGCCCAGAGCAGGTTGGAAAGCTCCTGCGGGGGCAGGGCCCGGCTGCTGTACGAACGCAAGGATTTCCTGTCCTTCAGCACCTGCATGAGGGGCCTGCCGCCGTCGGTCTGCGGCTCCGGCAGTTCGAGTTGCTTGGCCTCCTGTGCGGATGCGAAGGCCACGCCGATCAGCAGGGCGACACACACCAGACGAAGAGCCAAAACCAACTTCGTACCCATGACGATCCTCTTCCACGTTTGAGATTCATCCGGACGGGGAACAGGCACGGACACGCCGCCTCTGTCCGCCCGGTTTGCCCCGGTGCCCCACCGGCACCGCATATATAGCCTGCCGGCCCATGCGAATCAACTGTTCCGCCCGGTCGGACAGCGTCGGCGGGCGCGGGCTAGGGCCCCTCGTGTGGCGGGCCGCAGAAAGGCGAGTGATGTCCGGGACGCGCCCTTCTTGTGCCCCTAGAGTGACGTTCTCCAGTCCGACCCCAAACGTGTGGACACGGCTTCTCGAAACCACTTGGCACAGCTCGCGTCGATCTTCTCCAGATCTGCTGCCGTTTCGTCGTGGAACTTGTTGAGCGAATTCTGACGCGACTGCTCTACCTGCTGGTAGTCCGCTGCCAACTGCTTATCAATGCGTGCCAGGGCTCGCTTCGACGCATACGCCAGAAGCGTCCCGCGGCACCTTTCGACTTGCGAGAGCCATTGCCCCTTGACGAGGAAGGTCAGGTCCACGAAGGCATTGGCATGCTTGTCGGCATGGGGTGAAGATGAAAGGAGTTCTCGGCGACCCATGTCACTCTTAATGCCCACCCGCGCCAGTCGGGATACATCAAGTGTGCTAGCCAGCCAGAGAGGGAACTCCTTGAGTGCCTGCCTGAGCTCCGTCTCGGCCTGACATCTGCAGAGCCATACTGTCACCTCGCAGCCCACGAGAGCACCGAGGAGCGCGATCAACGCGGGCAAGGCCCACGCGACCGCCGTAGGGTCAAGAGCGCAAAGAACGACAACGGCTAGAACAACAGCACAAAGCGCCACTTTCATGGCGACCCCCCCCCCGTGAATGGACTGAACTTCAGTATGGCATGCTGAATGCACAAGAATCAAGACTGTGCGAGTCCATTCTGGGAGGTGCTCCCCGACATGGGGCTTGACGCACGCCGCAAAACGACTATGCTGGAGGTGAGCGCAGGAGGCCCTCTTACTTCCGCTGCTCGCGCGGGAGTCTCTGACCGGACCATCTCTTGTCCGCGTCGTGCGGAACGACGTCGCCGGTCTCCAGGAAGAACGTCAACATGCGATCTTTCATCCGCGCAAGGACCGCGGAATGACCCGGATCGTGCGCAAGGTTGGTCAATTCCATCGGGTCCGCCCGCAAGTCGTAAAGCTCGTCGCTCTCGTAGAGGCGTCGCACGTACTTGAAGTCCCCGGTCCGGCACATCAGGGCCTTGGTGTGTTCCGGGCCCTCCTGCCGCTGCAGGGAGATGCGGGGCCAGTAGAGGCCGCCCGGATCGCTGCCGCTCTCCAGCTCCATGCAGTGCCTCTCCCCGTGCAGCCGCCCGCCCTCACAGAAGACGGCGTCCCGGTGCTCGTCCGTTCCGCCCTTCAGCAGCGGCACCAGTGAACGGCCGAAATGCGTGTAGCCGGGCTCAATGCCCGTCAGCTCGTAGACGGTGGCCGGGAAATCCACCAGTTCGATCAGGGCGTCGCTGACGCGAGCCTTTGGGCCGACCCATGACGGCGGCTTGATGACGAACGGCACGCGGGTGAGGCAGTCTTCGAACGTGTTCTGCGTCTTTTCCACCAGGCCGTAATCCCCGGTGAAGTCGCCGTGATCGCTGAAGAAGAAGACGGCGGTGTCGTCGTAGATGCCGAGTTCTCTGAGCGCTTCCATCACCATGCCGAACTGATGGTCCAGCCGCGCGCACATGCCGTAGTAGGTGGCGCGCAGTTCCGTCCAGCGTTCCTCGGTCCAGCCTTGCAGCCTCTGGTTCTCGCATATGCCTTTGAGCAGGCTGGGCTTGCCTTGCCAGCCCTCCGGCGTCGGGATGCGGGGAGGCACCTTGCCCCGGTCAATGAGGGAGTACCAGGGCTCCTCGACGGCGTAGGGAGGATGGGGATACGTCAGGGCCAGGAAGAGGCACAGCGGCCGGTCCTTCGGAGCGTTCTTGAGGAAATCAACCGCTCCCTCGACTACGGCCCAATCGCTGTCGTAGTAGATGTCCCCTGCCCCCGTGTCGAGTTTGCCCACGTAGAAGGAGAAGAACGCGTCGCCGTCTTTCGGTCCTCGCCACCTGTCCGCCCGGTCCGTCTGCCACGTCGGTTTGGGCCGGCGGTCGGGTTGATAGCGCACGTCGCAGTAGGGGTCCTGGGGATTCTGGGCAGGCGTCAGGTCGTTCTTGCCGCCCCACCAGACGAAGTAGCCGGCGTCCTTGAGAATCTTGAGCAGGACGGGTTCGTCCTCCCGCAGCATGTGGTACATCGTCCGATGGCCGCGCACGTGCGGATACCAGCCCGTCATGAACGAGCAGCGGCTGGGCGTGCAGACGGGGTTCTGGGTGAAGGCCCGGCGGAACGAGACGCCGTCCGTCTCGGTGATGCGGTCCAGGTTGGGCGTCACCACGCACGGGTTCCCCACGTGCGCGAGCGCCTCGCCGCGCCATTGGTCGGGATTGAAGATGACGATGTGCGGTCGTTCGTTCACCTGTCCGTTCCTCCCCTTGTTGTTGAGTGACGATGGCCGATTGTAACCCGGGCCTGGAGGTGCGGCAAGTTGGGGCTTCGCCCCGGCGCCTGTGATGGCGGTTCGCTTCGGCCGGACATATAATGCACGGCGTCCTTCTACTGCGCGGAGAGAGCGATGCCGAGGGAACACCTGGAGGGTCTGCTGGCCGCGCCGCTCTACGTGCGCATTATGGAGGCCTACCGGGCCGGAGACATGGCGACGGCGCAGGCGGGGCAGTCGCGCGCCAGGGAGATGGTGAACGTCCTTGCCGGGTCCGGTGGGCTGGCTGCCGTCAAGCCCATAATGAGGCTGATGGGCGTGGACTGCGGAGTGCCGCGCCTGCCGCTGCCCGCCCTGGACGAGTCTCGCTGTCGGAAGCTCCGGGCTGACCTGGAGCGCGTCGGCTTTTTCGATTACAGTTGCCGCGTCTGACTCACGATCCGCGGCACGTCCGGACGGCTCGAGAGCATGCACTTTGGAGGGGCTCGGATGAACGAAAAGATCCAGAACGCACGGGATGCTGCGCTGGCAGTCCTGAAGCCCAGCACGAAGGACCTGGAACACGGGCTCGAACTGCACGCCGACTCCCTGGTGGTGGAGTCCTACGGCCTGCCGCCCCGGGCAGCGCCGGACGGCGACGCGCTCAAGGCGGCCGCCGAGGAGGGCGCGCCGGCCACCGAGGTGCGCGAGATGCTCGAACAGATGCAGATGACGCGCATGGTGACCGACGCCCGCGAGCGCGCCGAGTACGCCGAGTCGTGGGACGCTTCCGGCGTCACCTGCATGCTGGCGACGGCGGGAGAGGAGTGCCAGTCGCCCTTGCGCCTCATGCACCGCCTGGCCCACATGACGTTCGCGGCGGACATGAGCGACGTGGTGGACCGGGCCGTCACTCCCGACGACATCGTCGCCGCGAAGCAGAAGGGCCGGCCCTGCTTCACCATGATCACCAACGGCGTCCCCCTCACGCAGAACTGGGAGTCGGTCGAGGAGGAGCTTCAATACATCCGCATCTTCTTCGAGCTGGGCGTCCGGATGATGCACCTGACCTACCAGCGTCGGAACATGATCGGCGACGGCGCCGGCGAGACGGCCAACGCGGGCCTGAGCGATTTCGGCCGCGCCGTGGTGGCGGAGATGAACCGTGTCGGCGTCCTGGTGGACGTGGCCCACTGCGGCTGGCAGACCTCGCTGGAGGCGGCCCAGGTCAGCCAGAAGCCGATGGTGGCCAGCCATACGAGCTGCGCCGCCCTGTTCCCCCACATGCGCTCCAAGCCGGACGGCGTCATCCGGGCCATCTGCGACACCGGCGGCTACATCGGCGTCTACGCCGTGCCGGGCTTCCTGGGCATGAGCGACGACCTGAGCGCCATGCTCGACCACATCGAGTACGCGGCCAAGACGTTCGGCGCCGACCACGTGGCCATCGGGATGGACTACTGCGCCACCTCCTCCACCTACCACTCGGAGCTGAAGAAGATGGGCAGGCTCCATGGGCGGAAGCGCTGGCGCTGGCTCTGGCAGCCGGGCCCGGAAGGCAGTCCGCCCGAGCACGATCTTCCGGGCATGGCGAGTTGCTACTGGACCAACTGGCCCTACATCACCGTCGGCCTCGTTCAGCGCGGCTATTCGGACGAGGACATCCGGAAGATCGTCGGAGGCAATGTGCTGCGCGTCCTCCGGGCCGTCTTCCCGAGCGACGTGCCCCGTCCCCCGGAGCCGCCGTCCGCCTGACCGGGAGCGGGCCGACGATGGGAATCGGACGGCGTCCCGCAGTCATGCCTCCGACACGGCCGTTGCCGTGTCTGCCTGGCCCTTCGACTGGAGGGCCGCCCACTCCGCGTACCAATCGGGGCGGTGGAAACGCTCGTTCAGCACGTGGCGGACGAGGCCGAGTCCCCATATCCCCCTCTGCAGGCGCTCCTGCTCGGCGAAGAATCGGGAAGCGGCGGCCAGCCGTTCCGCGTCCCACGCGCTCCTGTGCTTGACCTCGTTGTGCGCCTCGAAGAGCCGGAGTTTCGACTCGAGCTGCTCCAGCCGCCACGTCCGCCTGGCGCCCTTCACGAGACGGTCGAACTGCCGGCGAGCTTCTGCGGTATTGGTCTGAAAGGGCTCGCCCCACTGCATCATCCATTCGGCCCACGCGGTGCGCCCGGTTCCGTGCGCGCCGAGGTATCGCTCGGCGTAGGCTTCCAGCACTTCGCGCGGCTGCCCGAATCTTCCCGACGTCAGCCCTGCCAGGAGCGCCTTGTTGACGTCGTCGAACGCTCCCTCGGAATAGGCCATGTAGCCTTGCACGCCCCCCTCGCACAAGCTGCTGGCCGTCTTCGCGAGGCGATTCGGCGCGATGGTGGGCCCCCAGGGCCCGTATACGTCCCTTGGCGTGGCGGCGTCGGCGTAGCCGATGTGCACGAAGGCGAACGAGGCGCACCCGCGCGGGATGGGCTGGCTTGTGTTGGGCGCGCACTGTCCGTACTTAATGTAGCGGGCGATAGAAGCGAAGCGCCCCGGCGCTTCCCCATCGGCCCATGCGGTGAAGGCCGCGTGGTCCTCATCCGTCCACCACCACCCGACCAGACGCGCCGCGACGCCGGGGAAGTACTCCTCGGCCAGCTCGGCGATCTCCAGGCACAGCTTGCCGAAGGTGACGATCCAGGGCCGACATGCTTCGCAGCCGCAGCCGCCGTAGTCGTAGGGACACGCCGCCAGTGAGCCGATGGCGACGCCCGCGTCGCGAAGCGTTTCAAAGAGGTAGCGGTGGTTTTCGAGGATGATGCCCCGAGCTTCGGGCTTTGAGGGGCAGAGAAGCTGCCCGAAGTAGCGCTCGTCGGTCGTTTCGGCGCGCAGGTCCTCGCGCAGTTGATCCAGGTATACGTGATTGGGTGTCAGCACCAGGCCGAGGTCGAATCCAAGCTCGCCCGCCGTGCGGAAGTGCGACACCTTGCGGTCACGGAACGCTTGCGGCTGAAGGTATTCGTTGCGCGGATTGTTCGCAGGATTGCGCAGGTCGGCGGCGTCGAACCAATCGCCGTAGGCGTTGAACCCCCAGAACTTCGCTTCGGCCAGCAGCTCGCGCATCTCGCCGGGATACATGACCTCGTAGGAGTTGCCGAAGTGGGCGGGCGCGTACAGCTCGCGGTAAGCGATCTCGATCATGACACCTCCCCGGGCCGCAAACCATCCGGCGATGCGGCCGCGCGCGCCGGCTTCTGTGTACTACTCTGCCGACCTGATGCCGAGCTGGACCAGGCCGTTGATGAGGCCGGCGCGCCGCGCTTCCTTCGCTTCGGTCGGCTGCGCGTAGGCCTCCTCGATGCCGGGCACGTGCTCGTTGACGAGTTCCAGGAACTGCCGGACGGTCATTACGGTGCCGGGCTCCATGTCCAGATACTTCAGCAGCCGCGTGTCGAGCGGGTCGTTGTAATCGTCCATGCGCAGGGGCGGATCGTGGCGTGTCAGTACCTGGTCGCAGGATCCGTCCGGCTGGAGGTGCGAGCAGGGTTCGCAGATGAAGTCCCACCCGACGATGAACTCCGCGGGGATGTCCAGGTCCTTGCTGAACATCCGGGTGAAAGTCCTGACGTTGTTCCCTCCGGGCTCCCGCACGTAGTCCGGGTCGTCGTCCGGCTTGTAGCGAGTCACGATATCCAGAAGGTGATGGGGCCGCAGCCTGATCGGGTCCATAGCTCTGCCCGCCGCAAAGGGAAGGAAGGAACTGCGACGACCGTGCGCCGCTTCCGGAAAGATCATAAGCAATGGGCGCCGCGCAGGCAAACGCCCGATGGTCGCCCGCGCGCGGCAATCGGAGAGGCCGGACTCCGGGACGCAGGTATCGGTAAGAAAGTCGTGTTGTGTTCTTGCATTGCGCTGGTGGTGCGTGGTGCCGAGCCGTAAGGGCACGGCGCGCCGTGCCCCTACAGCAGCCGCCCGTCACGTTGACTGTCCGTGGGATCGGCATTATCCTACGGCTGCTTCCGGGGACTCCAAGGGGAGGGATGCGGATGGATTTCGCGCCGTCCGTCTACGAACACGCAGCCCAGTTGATAGACCGCAGCCCGTGGGAGGTGTCGCGGGATGCGGACCTGATGTTCCTGGGCCATGCCGAAGCCTACCGCCTGTACGGTCACTCGCCCGTCGTCGTCGGCATAGACATATACAACCTGGAGGCGGAGGCCTACGGCGCTCCCGTTGACGAGCCGGGCGGCAGCGGCATCCCGGCCATCACGCGTCACGTGTGTCGCAGTGTCGAAGAGCTGGCGACGCTGGAGGCGCCGGACCCCCGGGTGGCCGGGCGCATTCCCATGGTGATTGAGGTGGGCGTGTGCCTGGCGCGGGAGTTCCCCGGGGCGGACGTGCGCATTCCTCTGAGCGGCCCGTTCTCGATAGCCATGAACCTGCTGGGGGCCGACGTCCTGCTCGCCGAGGTGCTGCTCAATCCCGACGGCACGATAAGGGCGCTCGAGCATCTGGTGGACGGGCAGATGCCGTTCTGCCAGGAGATCCGCCGTCGCGGTCTGGACATCGCGTTCTTCGAGTCGGGAGCCGCGCCTCCGCTTCTGTCGCCGGGGCAGTTCAGGCAGGTGGAGCTGCCGCCCCTGAAGAGCATCATGAAGGGGGCGGCCTCGATCGTGGGGCATCCGGTTCCCTGCATCATCGGCGGGGACACGACGCCGATCCTGGACGCGATCCTGGAGACGGGCACCGGCTACGTCATCTGTCCGACCGAGACGGACCAGCAGGCATTCATGGAGCGCGTTTGGGATCGGACCGAGGTGACGGTCCGCGTGAACACGTCTCCCGAAGTGATCGCCAGGGGGACGTGGGACGAGATCCGTGCCGAAGTTGATCGCATCCTGAATCTGACGGCCGGTAGGGACAACGTGTGTCTGGGCACCGGCGCCCTGCCCTACGAGACGCCGCCGGAGAATGTGATGCGCGTCAAGGACTACGTGGCGCGCATAGACAGCGAGCCCTGACCGACAACCGGAAGGAGGGCATGGCATGGCCGGGAATGCAACGACCTTAACAGGATGTACAGGATAGGCAGGATACGCGGGACAAACTGCGCCCGTTCCCGGCTTCGCCCCTACCCTCCCTGGGGGCGTTCCACTTCGGTGTCCTCGGCAAGCACGTCGAGGTAGGCCCGGTAGGCGAAGACGCGGTCCCGGCGTCTGCCGGTGATCTCGCCCAGCACGCCCGCCGAGGTCAGCGCGTCAATGGCTTTGCTGGCTGTGGGCTTCGAAGCCTTGAGAAGCTCCGCCGCGTTCGACAGGGTGACGATGCGATGCTCCGGCAGGAGATCGAACAACCTGATGGCCGTGACCGAGGCGACCGCATCGTTTACGACGACCTGTCCGGTCTCTTCGTCGGTGACCACGCCGCTCGGCAACGGAGAAACGGCGCGGCTGTTGGCTCCAGCGCCGTGTTAGGCGGCATGGGTCTCCTCAGCTAACTCTACTGATCGTCTCGTTGCACGCGTGGCCTGCGGAAGCGGAACGTGAATGATAGCGGTACAAGCATCATGGCCAACGAACCGAGCGGCCCGCATGCCCAGACTCCGAAGAATACGAGAGCACACGTCACTACTGTCACCAGAACGCAAAACCTGATGTCCGCAGGCGATAGAAGCTGCGGCGGAACTGGGCCTCTCAACCGGCGCAGCAGGCTCGAAACGAAGACTGCCAGCACTAAGGCCAGGGCCAGTCCACCGAACATGGCCCACTGCGAAGGCGAGAGCTTGGTCTGGCCGTGAGGAGCCAGCAGAAGGTAAAGTAGTGGAATGGCTGCCAGAACTGCCATGCCAAGCAGGATGTGAATGACGGTGTTTTGCTTCATGTCCGCGCACTTTTCTTGTGTGTTGTGACGGATGTACGTGATGCGGCCTAACGGTCACTCTCGGCGGGGCGCTCGCCCAGCGCGCCCTCGATGCGAAGGGGCGGCTTCTCGGGAGGCAAAGGACGCGGGATGAAGGCGCGGACCGTCTCTCCTTCGACATTCATCTGGCAGCAGGAGCCGATGACCCGTGCCATCGCTGGTCAGGCCGCCTTTCCCAGCGTGAGGCGTTAGTGAAGACATCTTAATCTGCTGGTTCGGCTTAGTCAAGCTTTCTTTATTAAGCGCCTGGCGCAGGCACAGCATGTCTGGCCCCCCTGCCCCTCATCGCCAGGACGCACGAATGCGGGAAGGCGCGAGACTGTTGAGATTCCTGACTCGACTTATCTTGGAAGACCTCTACGGCGCGGTTACAATACGCTTCGAGGCGGGCAAGGCGACGGACGCCGAGAGCGAGTGCCGGCGAATGTGGCAGTACGAGGATCTGCCAGACTACGTTTCAAGCTCCTCGGGTTCGGTGTCCGACCGACCGGCGGTTGGCGCGCTAGTTGGCGACTACGCTTCGTGTGAGCCAGACAAGAATGGATGAAGAACGAGCGCAAGCGGCTCCAGCAGATTATGACACGAATCCCGAGCGCTTCCGCGTTGGCAGCGAATGCCCCCGCAAGTACGGCAAGGGCGATGTTCATGAATCCGTCGCAGAACGAATCGTGAGGGAGGGCTTGCAGCCCGTCCTGGACGTTGGATGTGGCGAAGGCAGATTGTGCCGGCTCCTGCAAGATCAAGGGATTCAAGTCGTGGGGCTTGACAACTCCGCAACGATGCTGTCGGCCGTGCCGGGGTCGCGAGTCCTCGGCGACGCATCATCGCTTCCGTTTCGAACCGGCTGGTTCGGAGCGGTCGCCGCGCTGTACGTGCTTTACCATCTGTCGGAGCCCGAGAAGGCTCTCAGCGAGAGTTGCCGTGTTCTGCGTGCCGGTGGGCTCTTCGTTGCGGCGGCCCCCAGCCGGCACAACGATCCGGAGTTGGCCGAAGTGATGCCCACACGACCTTCGACGTTCGACGCCGAGGATGCGCCGGACCTTGTCGCCAGGTTCTTCGCGAACGTCGAGGTGGAGGCGTGGGACGCTCCCATGATCCATCTGCCGGATGTGGAGGCCGTGGCGGAGTATCTATTCGGCAGAGGAATGGACGCAGGTGAGTGCCAGGAGGCCGCCCGTCGTTTGGGCGCGCCGCTTACGGTGACCAAGCGAGGTTGCCTCGTCTGGGGATACAAGAGTGGCCAGCAACCGCACTTTCAACCGCCTCAAGCCTGACGGTTCGGTCCCCTGGCGTTGAATGATCAATCCCGATTGCACGGAGAGCGCATGCGGAACGGAGGCAAGCCTTGGAAAGGACCCTTGTCGTGTGGCGAAGGTTGGGCAAGGAGCATGGCGAAGGGCGGGGATTCAAGGTCAATCCGCCCGAAGTTGTCTCCGCGCACATCCAGCAGAAAGTCGTGGCATCCCGGGAGACGCCGGACGAGGACTGGCGTTGGTGGCAGATCAGCGACGAGTTGATTGTGGAGAGGCCCCATCCAGGGATCGGCTATGGCCCGAAGTCGCTCCTCTACTACTTGCCACGAAAGAAGTGGGCCATCATCGAGAATGCCTGCTTCCCAAATCTCGGAGAGGACTGGCCGTGGTACGTTCACATTGGCAGCATTTGCCACGAGGAGACGCTTGGCTGTTGGCTCTTCACCGACCTTTTCTGCGACGTGATCGTTCAGGAAGACCTCCGCACGCACAGCGTGCTGGACCTGAGCGACCTGGGAATGGCTCTTGGCATCGGTCTCATTTCGGGCTCGCAACTGGCCGCAGCGTTAGACAGCACGCAGGAACTTGTTGACATGATCCGGGGCGGCGAGTTCCCCCCGGCGGAGTTGGCCCAAGGAAAGGCACTCGTTGCCGAACTTCTCGTTCCGGACGATAGGCAATGATCGAATACACGGACACGAGTGACGCGATTACGCCCGGCATGCTGCAGGGATTCTTTGTGGGGTGGAAGAGGCCCCATGACCCTGAAACGCATCTCAAGATTCTCGCGAACAGTGGCGTCAAGATCGTCGCGGTGGACCCCGACGAGCATCGAGTCGTGGGTTTCGCTGTGGCGCTCACGGACCATGTTCAGCAGGCCTTCATCTACCTTCTCGAAGTGCTCCCCGAATACCAGAATCAAGGTATCGGGACCGGATTGATGAGGCGGATTCTTGAGAAGCTGCGGGGCATTCCCTGTATTGACCTGACATGCTATCCTGCATTGCAGCCTTTCTACTCGAGGTTCGGGATGCAGCCTTCGGTAGGCATGGTCATCAGGGACTACTGAACTTACAGCCGCGGTTGCATGGCCAAGCGGCAAACTGCCCGCGTGAGCGGCGCCGCTGGAAGGCGTTGACGACTCAAGCTCGGCGGTTCGGCCGGCAGGCGTTGAATGATGGAACTCAGCGGGTCTTATGCGGAAACGAGGCAATCAATAGCCGGACGAGTGAAATGAACGAGATGCATGAGGCAAATCGGGCCGCCTGGAATGCTTCGGCCCAGTGGTGGAAGGAGAGGGAGGATAAGAGGGGCCTCTGGATGAGGTGTCATCGGGACCCGACACTGGTCCTCTCCCCCGCCGAAATGCCGTTCCTGACGGACGTCCAGGGAAAGGATGTCTGCGTGCTGGGCAGCGGGGACAACGAGGTCGTCTTCGCCCTGGCCGGAATGGGCGGCAAAGTCACCTCGGTGGACATATCCGAGAGGCGACTGGAGATCGCCGAGGAGAGGGCACGCGCTCTCGGGCTGGAGGTGACCTTCTTGAGGGCCGACGTTACCGACCTGAGCAGTGTGGGGGATAGCACCTTCGACCTCGTCTACACGGGTGGCCACATGTCGGTCTGGGTCTCCGATGTTCGGAAGTACTACGCGGAGGCCGTGCGTGTGCTGAGGCCGGGAGGCATTCTTGTCGTCAACGACTACCACCCGATCAGGCGGATGTGGCTCGACAGCGACGGTCCCGCGCCACGCCACCGGTATTTCAACCGCGGGCCTTACGAGTATCGGTCTGACGAAGGCCAGCCTCAATTTGAGTTCCACTGGACGGTCGCCGATCACATCCAGGCTGTGCTGGACGCCGGTTGCGCCCTGGTGGAAGTCGATGAGCACGGGGAGCACGTAGAGGACGAGTTCTGGATGAAGGCGAACCTGGACAAGCTGCCCGCGTACTTGCTGATTGTGGGTCGGAAGGCGGACGTGCAACAGCAGCGTCCGCCGGACACGGACCGGCCGTGCCGGTGAGTTCCCTGCCCAGGCGAACCAGGAGAGCGATACCGTGAAGTACTACTATCCAGAACACGTCCGCGGCTACGATAGGATCCGGGCCGAGGGCAAGACAGCTTGGGCTGAGATCCATGGTGGAGTTGGATTCGAGAACTTCTGCTCACGGCCATTCTTAGAAGCAGTCCTGCCCAAACTGAGTTTTCAGACGGCGGAGCCTACCGTGCTGGACTACGGGTGTGGCACCGGTCCAGATGCCTGCTTCCTGGCGGAAAGAGGCTTCCGTGTCGACGCCGTCGACTTGGTCCCTGCCGCCATCGAGATGGCAAGACAGTTTGCATCCCAACGAGGCCTGGACATCCACTACGAGGTCATGGACGTGTGCGACTTGCCCCCCGAGGGCAAGAAGTATGACATGATCGTCGATAGCTACTGCCTTCAGTGCATTGTCTTTGACGAGGATCGTGGGAGGGTCTTCTCTGCGGTCCGCGCACGCTTGAAAAGCCAGGGGTACTACCTCGTCAGCAGCGCCGTGATGGATGCGGAGCATGAAGCCCTGGTCCGGGAGAACGGGCCTGTCCTGGATGCCTCGACAGGAACTGCGTACAGTCGCTATGGAAATAGGCTCATAGACCTCAAGACGGGCATCGTGTATAGCCCACTGGATGAGGCGCCCGGGGACTTCCCAGATGCGGTACGAATCAGCGGCAGATGGTATCTGCCCCATAGAAGGCATCTGAAACCGCAGGCGTTGGTGGAGGAGTTGGGGCGAGCGGGCTTCCGCGTGATCTACCACGACCGCCAGCACGTCGGCAGTCTGGCATGCGTGCTGCGTGATGCATAACCAGCCGAGAGGCGTACGTGCCGGACGCAGTGAACGGGGCTGGTGATCGTACGCTGGACTGGCATTGACCACTCAAGCCCGACGCTCCGGCCGACGGCCACGCGGCGCCTGAGGCGCAAGGTTGGGTTCTAAGAAGGAAATCATGACGGGAGAAGACGCAACCGGATGGGAGGCGGCCTATCGAAAGCGGCCTTCGGGCGGATATCGCAAGGCCAGCCAACATGAAGACTGCCAGGCCCTCGATCGCGTCTTCCGCGATCGGAATGTGCGCGCCATACTTGACCTTGGCTGTGGCGATGGGAGACATCTGGTCTTCTTTGCCCGGCGCGGGTACCTGATGCACGGACAGGACATCGCGCCTACGGCAATTCGCCTCGCGGACGAGTGGCTGGCGGGGGAGAACCTGTCTGCTGACCTGAAGGCGGGTGACATGACGCACATTCGCTGGCCGGACGCCTCTTTCGACGCGATGTTGTGCATCCAGGTCGTCAATCATCATCGCATCCGCCAGATCCGGCAGACGGTCGCCGAGATCCACCGGGTGCTTCGGGAGGGGGGGCTTCTGTTCTTGACGGTTGCGACGGAGCGACGTCCCCCGCGGCCGGGTGCGCCGAAGGCAGTGGAAGTGGAACCGCATACGTACGTTCCTCTCGAAGGTCACGAGAAGGGCGTCCCTCACCACCAGTTCGACACGCAGGAACTACGTTATGAGTTCCGTCGTTTCATCGTGTGCGAAGACGTCATGCCGGTCCACAAGGACTCGAAGGGCTATACATGCCTGGTGATGCAGAAACCAGATAATCAATAGCCGAACGGCGGGAGGGTCTGCATGGAGGTCTCAAGGGACTTGCGGCGGTTTCTGGCTCTCCTGAACGCTGCAGGCGTTCGTTATCTGGTTACCGGCGGCCATGCCGTGGTGTATTATGGTTACCGCCGCGATCCCAAGGACCTGGACGTCTGGATCCCCCGTGAGCCCGAAACGGCAGAGAAGCTCGTGCAGGCCCTTCGTGCTCTTGGCGTTGACGACCGGACTCTTACGCCACAGATGGTCCTGGTGCAGGATCTTCTCCAGATAGGGCAGCCGCCATTTGTGGTGAGACAGAAGGACGAGGTGGCCACGATAGGTGACCCGCCCTTTGGAATGGAGGTCCTCCTTTGGGTTTCGGATGGGACGTTCGAAGACTGTTACCAGCGCCGTGTGCGAGCGACGATGGCCGATCTGGATGTGAACTTCATCGGTCTTGAGGATTTGATCATCAGCAAGAAGGCATCCAACCGCGCGGGGGACAAGGAGGACCTTGAGCGTCTGATCGCCATTCGGGAGAACAGATGATGGATACAGGACTCCAGGGCAGAGTCGCTTTGGTGACCGGGGCGAACCACGGGATCGGTGCGGCCGTCGCAAAGGGTCTGGCGGCTGAAGGCGCGAAGCTGTTCCTCACCTATCTGCGCGTGCGACCACAGGACACCGGTTGGGGCGAGGATGTCGCTCGGGGGCTTAGCGAATCGGCCGAAGCTCTTTATGCTGCTATGCGGGCGAAGTCTGCCGATCATGTTGTGAAATCGATCCGCGATGCAGGCGGCAGCGCTGAGGCATGGGAAACCGACCTTGCGGATCCAGCCAACATCCCTCTGCTTTTCGACCGCGCCGAATCCGCCTTTGGGGCAGTGGACGTGCTGGTGAACAATGCCGCTCACTGTGAGTACCCCAGCCGGGTCTTGGAGGCAAACGCCGCGAGCATGGACAGGCATTTCGCGGTGAACACGCGCGCGGTAGCCCTGATGATACAGGAGTATGGGCGGCGGCACATCGAACGCGCTGCCAGATGGGGACGTATCATCAACGTGAGCACTGATGCGGCAGACGCCTTTGGCGGAAGCGTCTGGTATGGGGCCAGCAAGTATGCGATGGAGAGCATTAGCCGGGTTGCCGCCAAGGAGCTTGGCCCCTACGGCGTCACAGTGAATGTCGTTTCTCCGGGGCCCGTCCAGACCGGGGGCTACGGGGCTGAAGCCGTTGAGCGTGAGTCTGCAGCTTGTCCGATGGGTCGGATCGGCCAGCCCCAAGACATAGCAGACGCGGTTGTGCTTGTTGCATCTGAGCAGGCCCGTTGGATCACCGGACAGCTTGTCTATGTGGGCGGCGGGTCCCGAATGTGACGCGAGCGCCCTGCGGCCCCGGGTGGCAATGCGTGAGGGCGGTAGGTGCCAGTCTCAGGGGGGATCAGTCGGCCAGGCGGTGACAGCCGTCCTCATCCCAGAACACCCACAACCGGCTCTCGCTATCGTAGGACGCCGCCTGCGCCCAGGCTTCTCGCTCCGAACAGCCGGTGCGGAACAGCTTATAGAAGAAATGCGCTAAGAACATGAGGTCCGCTCGGTGTTCCGGCACGGGATCGACGGTTCCCATGTATGCCTTCAGATTCCCTGACATGAATGCCTCAGCCATCGCCTTCTCACCACAGGCGCACCCGTCATTGATTACTACGCAGCCTGGCAGGTGGATGTTCTCCGCAATACATTCTGGTGGCATGCTACCTTCCACGAGCATCGACGCGTCGATTCCCGGGCCGAACTCCCCGAAGACAAGTCCATTGTCGTCGCCATGGCAACAGATTAGCATGTGCGGCGCTGCATCCTGGCCCTGGCTGATTACTTGCAGGAAGTCGCCCGGCGTCCCGCAGAGGTGTAACTGAGTCACTGCATTCAACGCTTCGAACAACGCGCGAGTTAAGCGGCCGTCATTGCCAACCCCGCCGATATCCACGATGTCCACGGGATGTCGCTTAACATAAAACCGTGCGTCAACTGGCTCCCACATAGCCCACCTCCTCGTCCTGCGCTCGCATCTTGAGCCGTGTCAATCAGACACCCACGCCGCCCCCGATTCTACGCCCCGCGGACCCGGGTAACGCCGTGAAGCGCACTTGATGGCGCGCGCCGCCGAAGGTGTCCGCTTGCAGGGGGACGCGGCTACTGGATCTCCACGGCGCGGCCCGTGTCGGCCGATTCGTATATGGCGTCCGTGATCTTCTGGATCAGGAGCGACTTCTCCAGCGTCGTCTGGGGTTCCCGCCCCTCCACGATGGCCTCGGCGAAATCCACGACCATCTGTTGCGTCGTCCTCTCCCCTTTGTCCCCGCTCTCCCAGATGGTGCGGCTCAGCACGCCCTGTTCCGTGCTTGTGTCGTCGTGCGTGATGACCTTTGGGTCGTAGGGCGTCATGATCAGGTTGAGCGACCCGTCCGTGCCGACGATCTGCCAGGCCTTTTGGCTATGGGCGGACGTATATTCGCCGCGCTCATAGCTGATGACGGCGCCGTTCTCGCAGCGGATCAGCGCGGCCAGGTGCGATTCGGCGTCCGAGCCCTCGGCCACGTTCGGCACCGAGCGCGCCGGCACCGTCCACGTCTGCGCCAGCACCATGCGAGGCTTCAGCGTCCAGCCGGTGATTCCCAGCAGGTAATCCAGGTCGTAGCAGCCCCAGTTCACCAGGATGCCGCCGCCGTTCAAGGACTTATTCATCCGCCAGTTCGGAGGCGACTTCTTGGGCGTGCCGCGCGCCCCCTCGTGCACGCGACAGTGGATCACGCGCAGCTCGCCCAGGGCGCCGGTGGCTATGAACTCGGTGGCTTTACGGGCGGAGTCAAAGAAATGAAAGCGGCCCGAGCAGCAGGCTGCCACCCGGTCGCCGCGCACATCAATCATGCGTTGCACGTCCCCCGCCGTCAGCGCGACGGGCTTCTCCACCAGAACGTGCTTGCCTGCTTTGAGGGCCTCGATCGCCAGCTCGTTCCTGTGAGCCGTGACCGTCGCAAACACGACGGCGTCCACGTCCGGGTCGGCGATCAGCTCCTTGCCGTCGTCGTACGCCTTAGCTACGCCGAACTTCTCGGCCGAAGCCTCGGCCCGCTCCCTGACGAGGTCCGCCACGGCAACCGGCTCCAGCAACGGCGATTCCGCCGCTCCCGCCAGGTGCCGATTACCCATCACGCCGCAACCGACCACTCCCAATCGCACCGGTTCCACTGTCAGCTCCTTCCGGACTCCAGGAACAAGATACGGGCGCATCTGCACGGTTTGCGCCAGGACACGCGGCAGCATTATGACCGGCCCCCCGCAAGCGCGGCAAGTGACAGGAGGCATTTGCGATGTTAGCGTTCCCAAAGGGCGTCGGCGGAAGGCCCACGAAGTTTACCCGCCTCTGGAGGGCTTGTCCGTCTCTGGAGGGCTTGTCCGCCTCCGGCGGGAATCTCGTCGTAACTCCTTGCGCAACAACGAGATCCTTCGGCGCCTGAGGTGAGGCGCCTCAGGATGACATCCTATGCTTCTTGCCACATTTGCCGGTGTCCTCCAGTCTGCCGCTGGGGTAAGACCAAATCGGCGCTGCCCGTAAGCCCTTGAGGCCAGGCGGCTTACGAACAGCGCAATTGGCTCACAGGTCCGAGCAACGTGCTGGCCCCCGGCCTTCGGTTCAATGAGGCGCGGCTGCCGAAATGTGCCCGGACCCGAGCGGAGCATTGGCGCAGCAGCGGCGCAGGTGCTATGCTGGGGCACCTTGCCGGGCCGACCATCGTCACGGTTGGTGCATGGCGGGCCCCGGCTGTTTCGGAAAGCCGACGGCAGAGCGCCGTCGGGAGTCTCTGGTGGGAGTCAGGAAATGGGGAAGAAGATAGCCGTCATCGGAGGGGGAAGCGCCTACGTGGCCGGGATCGTGCGCACGCTCGTCGAGCGTGCCGAGGAGATGGCCGGCGCAAGCCTCGTTCTGGAGGACATCCGGCCGGAGCGGCAGGAGACGATGCTCGCGCTGGGGCGAAACCTGATTCGTGCGCGGGGAGCGGACCTGAAGATCAGCGCCACGCTCGACCTGGACGAGGCGCTGGAGGGCGCCGACTTCGTCATCACCTGTTTCCGCATCGGCAGCTTCGAGGCCCTGAACCTGGACGTCTCGATCCCACTGAAGCACGGCATCTACGGCGACGAGACATCCGGCCCGGGCGGCATATTCTTCGCTTGCCGCACGATCCCCGTCGTAGTGGACGTCGTCAAGCGCATGGAGCGGCTCTGCCCCGACGCCTTCCTGGTCAACTACGCCAATCCCACCTCGTTCATCGCCGACGCCGTGCGCCGCACAAGCGCCGTCACGCAACTGAGCATCTGCAGCGGGTTCCTCGGCGTCGCCCGCCAGGTGGCGCAGTTCCTCGGCCTGCCGGCGGAGGACGTCGTGCCCATCACGGCGGGCGTCAATCACTACACCTGGCTGCTGCACGCCTACGTGGATGGCAAGGACGTGGCGCCCGACCTGCTCCGCAAGCTGTGCGAATCGGACACGAGCCATTCCTCCTGGGGCTGGCAGCGGGGCGTGGAGATCGCCCGCACCTACGGCATCGTGCCGATCACCGGCGGTCACATGGCGGACTACTTCTTCCGACGGGAGTCCGTGGCCCACGCGAAGGCGGACGGCCACTGGGGGCTGACGACCGGACGCGGCGAGCGGCACTCCGCCGTGTGGCAACACTATGAGGAGCTGGCGAAAGCCGACGACCCGCAGTTCGACATGTCCATCGCCGGCATGCACCACCTGGTCGGCTCGGTCAGCGACCTGGCCGCGGACCTGGTGATCGCCATCGCGAACGACGGGCGGAAGGTGTTCGCCGTGAACATGCCGAACGAGGGGCAGATCACGAACATGCCGCGCGGGGAGATCGTCGAGTCGTCGGCCCTGGTCGGCGCCTTCGGGGCGCTCCCGCTTGCCGTGGGCGACCTGCCGGACGCCGTGCTGCCGATGACGGAGATGCTCGCGCGCAGCCGCAAGCTCGCCGTGGACGCTGCCCTGAGCGGCGACAAGGACACGCTCCTCTACGCCCTGATGGCCGACCCGCTGGTGGACTCGCTCCCCGAGGCGAAGCTCATGATGGCGGAGATGCTGGAAGCGCAGGCTCAATGGCTCCCGCAGTTCGCCCGCTGAAAGCCGCCGCCGGCGGCCACCGTCGAGCCGAGGTCACGGCGCCAGACATCTCCGCTGGCCGCAGAGCAGGTCAGGGAGCCGCCATCGGGACCGCTTCGCCAAGCTGCGCTGCCGGACAGGGCTCGCTCTCGTTGCCGGCCGCGTCAAAGGCCGAGACGGCGAATGCATAGTCGGCCAGGGGCGGCTTCAAGCGCAGGAAGGTGTACTGCGTGTGGTCCGGGTCCGTGATGGTCGTGACCCTCTGGCCGTTGAGCCAGACGTGGTATCCCGCGAGGGCTTCGTCATCGTTCGACGGATCCCAGACGAGCTCGACGCGCCTTTCCCAGACGGCACGGGCGGCTAGATTCCGCGGGATGGTAGGGCTCAGCACATCCGACGGAGGGAGCGGCGGCCACTGGACGCGCAATGGGTGCGGATACGCATAGGGCCTGTAGCCGGGGCGCCGGGTGTCGTTGTAGAGGTCGCGGCCCTCTTTGATGTGATCAAATGACCTCCCGCCCAGGTCCTGGGGATGCAGATCCGCGTCTTCACCGTTAAGGGTGTTGCCCCACTCGTAGACGGGCTCGAGCAGTTGAGGCGTGTCACGGCCCGCATCGGTGGCGCGACCAGGCTGGTCGCGGCCCGGGTAGCCCGTTGCGTCTTCGTTGCCGTCCAGAGGATTGGTGCCGTCACACATGGGGCCCCAACTGCCGCACAGTCTCTTGATGTCTTCGCGATCCGATGATCGGTAATAGACGAGCAGGTAGAAGCCCACGTTGCCCTTCACCGTGTTGTCGAAGATGACGCCGGTTCCCCCCCGGGACCGGCCGAAGAGCCAACCGTCGCCGGTGAAAGTGTTCCCGTAAACCTCGCAACTGAACGTGGACCTGTAGCCGCCGCTGTCGAAGCCGTGGTGGCCCACCCCCCCTATGCGGTCCACCGCATCCGTCTGCGTCACCGTGTTGTGTCGGAACACGTAACGGGCGCCGTCGTACCCGTCGGTCGGCCCGTCGGGGCCCACGTCAATGAGCGTGCAATCCTCGATGTAGACCGCATCGGCCGTGCCCAGGCTCAGGGGCATCTTCCATGAGGCGTCGCCGCGACCCTTCGTGTTGACGGCCGTATACGCCCTGACAATCGTGCAGTTGTCGAGGACGCCGAAGCTATCGCCATACGAGAACAGGGCGCCGCCGACCCCATTGTAGTCGAACTTGCACTGATCGACGCGCCAGTTGCGGCTGTTGAAAATGCTAATGGCGTTCGCACCGCGGGCCTCAGTGCCCTTCCGAAAGGTCATGCCGGTGACCCGGAACGGCTTGCCTGACCCCCGGACCACCAGCGCCAGGCTGTTCCACGCATGCGGGGACCCGTCCGTGATGACGGTCTTGTCCACGCCTGCCCCCTGAAGCGTGATCGTCTTGCCGTTGATCATCACGGAAGGCGTTCGCGCGTCGGGCGGTGTCCAGGTTGCTTCGCCGGCCGGCAGGAGCACCGTGTCCCCGTCCTGCGCGGCGTCTATGGCCGACTGGACGTCGTCCTGGGCGCAGCTTTCCGCCGCGATCATGCGACGGGCTGCCTGCCCCGCTGTTGCGTTCGCGTCGGCCGGCGTCAAGCCGACTAGAGACATCAGAGTCGCCAGGCACGAGGCCACCAGAAACGTCACTTCAGCTCTGCTCGATCTCACACGCATGTCCGCATGCCCTCCAGCACATATAGTCCTTTCCCCCAAAGGTGGCCGCACGACGATACCCTTGGTCCGCCTGAAGCGACCACATACGGTACGAACGATTGCCCCCTCAGTCAACGGCGCGCCGGTTGGCCCCCCGGAAGGCGGCGACCGGTCGATGCAGCAGAGCGACGTGGCGGCCGCGCAGGTCTGGTGTTTCTTGGGCGTCTTGAGCCAGCTCGCGCCGCACCCGCGTGGGTGGACGGTGGATGGGGAAGAGCAGAGATCTGCCGTGCGGGGTGGGGACGGGCCAGAGCCTACCCCACCTCGACCTCCAGGGACGTCAGGTACGTCTCCGAGTGGAGCCGCTGCTGGACCTCCGAGTCGCTCGCCGTCTCCAGGAAGAGTTCAACCGCTTTGCGGAGGTTGGCCCGTGCCTCCTCAATGCTCTCCCCCTGGCTGGCCACGTCCAGCTCCGGGCACAGGGCGACCCATCCGTCGCCCTCCCGTTGCACGAGGGCTGTGAAGGTCCGCGTGGTCATCTTCCTTACCTCTGCTCAAGGAGCCGTTCGGCACCTCAGAAGGATGCCAACGGTTGCGCAGGCAGACGCTCATCCTGCTTTGCACGATACCATGCCGGCTTCGCGGTCGCAAGCGCTCCTGGCGAAGGCAGAAGGCGCCCCCATGCTTCCGCTGAGGAACGAGCGGCCTCGCCGGAGGTCAGCATCAACCCGGGACATGCGTGCGGACCCGGCCATGTCAACGCCGGTCGGTGGCGCCCGCCGGATGCGGGGCTTGCAAGAGAATGGCTGCGTGCATACAATCCCGGGGGTACACCGACCGGCCGAGTGCCAGCGGCCTCCAGGTGCGCACAAGCCGCGGGTGAATCCGAGATTCGACCGTCTTTCCGAACGGAGTTGCTCCGATGACGCTCTACATCGCCGCATACGACGCCGAATCGGCCGAGTGTCTGGCGGCCTGCCGCAAGATAGTGCAGGTGCACCGCCGACACGAACTGCCGGCCACGTTCTTCATAACGGGCAAGGTGCTCGAAGCGGATCCCGAGGAATACCGCCGGCTGCTGGACGATCCGCTTTTCGAGGTCGCCTCGCACACCTACTCGCACAAGATGCTGCGCGACCACCCTTTCTGCGGGCCGGCCGCCTCCGAGCAGCAGATACGTGACGAGATATTTCTCGGAAAGCAGTCCGTGGAGCGTGTGTTCGAGCGGCCTTGCCTGGGACTGCGGCCGGGCTGCGGATGGCCGGACGGGCTCAAGGGCGCGCCGCGGGCCCTGGAGTTCGTCAGTGAGGCGGGCTTCCGATACGTCAGCAGCATGTCCTGGGCGAAGGACTTCGCCCTGCCGGCGCCCCTCAACCAGCCCTTCAGCTACGAAGAGCAGGGATTCCCGGACCTGTGGGAGCTGCCGGTGCACGGCTGGCACGAGAACCTGTTGAAGGACAACAATGCGTGGGGGCCGAGGCGGCTCACCCTCTGGCCGCCGGAGATGCCCGAAGCCATCCCGCCGGCCTTCATCACCACCCCGGCAGAGGAGTTTGCCATCTACCGGTTGTTCATCGAGCGGGCCGTCTCCGAGGAGTTGAGCTTCGTCTCGCTCGTCTGGCACCCATGGTCATTGAACAGGTTCGATTCGGAAATGGAGATGCTGGACCTCACCTTCTCCCACGTTCGCGGACTCGGCCTGCGGGCCGGCACGTACGGCGACCTGCTCGCTCGGGTGCGAGAAGGCGCCGGGCGCCAGAGGCAACTGTAGATGACATGGGAAGGCGCCGGGCGCCAGAAGCAACTGCAGATGATATGGCCGGAGAGGTTGCTCGACCGCCCGCCGAGGCCGGAACTGCCGGAGGGGTATGAGCTTCGCTGCTACGAGGACACCGACGAGTCCCAATACTTGCAGTTGATGGCCAGGGCCGGGTTCGACAACTGGGACCACGATCGCCTGGAGCGGGAGCGGCCCAGCATCCTGTCGGACGGCTTCTTCCTCGTCGTCCACCGCGCAACGGGCAAAGCGGTCGCAACGGCCATGGCGCAGCATAGCCCGTCCGAATTGCATCCCTGCGGCGGCGTGCTCGGCTGGGTGGCCGGCGACCCGGAACACAAGGGGAAGCGGCTGGGGCTGGCCGTCTGCGCCGCGGTCGTCAGTCGGTTAGTGCAAGCCGGCTACCGCCGCATCTACCTCCAGACGGACGACGGCCGCCTGCCGGCAATCAAGAGTTACCTGAAGCTCGGCTTCGAGCCGTTCCTGTTCTGCGAGGGCATGGCCGAGCGCTGGCAGAAGGTCTGCGAAACGCTGGGCTGGCCGCGTTCCCCGGACGCAGGCCAATGACGGCGGGGAGGGTTCGTGTCACCGCCACTGGGTCGGTGCGAAACACAGCACCTGGCCATCCGCCAGGGATACGAAAATGCGCCCCTCATGATCCACGGCCGTGCCGCCCTTGATCGGTGCGGCCGGGAGCTGCATGCGCCAGATGTCCGAGCCGTCCTCAATATTGATGGCCGCCAGGAAGAAGCGCCCTTCATCTGTGAAGCCGGTCTGACCGGCGGCCACCAGCACGCCCGGAGCCACGACGAAACTCTGGAACTGGCACTCCTTTTTCTCCCAGAGGACCTCACGTTTGGGCTGGCCCGGTTTGGGCGCGACCCAACGGCCTTCGGCCGAGGTCTCCGCCGCGCCCGCAGGCCACGGGGCCAACAGCGCCAGGCTCGAGTGCCGCTGACGGTCATAGCTCACGTCGTAGCTCAACGTGTTGCCATCGGGAAGGTCATGATCCAGCTGCAGGTACTGCCCGTACCGCGGGTAGTAAGCGTAAAAGACCGTGCGGAAGAGAGCACGGGCACGCTTGCGGGGCTCGTTAAGGCACCGCCCCGTCCGCAGGTCGTATCTTGCCGTCTCACAGACATTGCCGCCGGCGAAGCGCAGCTCTCCCTCCTGCAGGTACAAGTTGCCCTGCAAGCTTGCGCCCGTCCGCGCTCCTGAGGACACCTCGCCCGAAGTGCCGTTATGCCACCTGACCTGTCCCGTGACGGCGTCCACGGCATAGACGTGGGTGCCGTCATAATTGGCGATGCCAGCGGTCGCATAGACAACGCCGTCCTCCGCAACCACTCCGCCGGCCACCGGCCAGGTGGAGCTGAGTTTGCCATAGACGGGGATCAGCCGCTGCCGGGGCGCCGCGCGGAAGCGCCACAGTCGTCGCCCCGTGGCCGCCTCGTAGGCATACACCCACCCGTCCGCCGAGCCCACGTAGAGACGCCCATTCCAGAACGCAGGCGGGAAATAGACCGGCCCGCCGGTGTATGCCTTCCACCGAAGCTCACCGTCGGCAGCGTTCAGTGCACGCACGACGCCGTTGCGATCCGCCACGAAAACCGTATCACCCACGGCAATAGGCGCGGTGGGAAGAACTGGCGATGGCGGCTGGAACGTCCATTTCCCGAGCACGCGCCGAGGGAGCCGGACGCTGGTAACCGACGTCCTGGCGTTGTCGCCGCGATAGGTCGGCCAGTCGCCGGAATGGGCCTCGAACTCCGCTACCAGTGCGGGGTCGCCGTCACCAGGTTCGAGACGGGCATCGTCGGAGCCGGCTCCCGTGCCAAGCTCCCCGGCCGGCGCCAGGCAGACGTGGCCGTAAAGAGACAGGTGGCATCCGCACATCCACGGGCCCCAGTAGAGGAGCCCGTCGGATATCAGCACGCCGTCCTGGCACGGGGGCCGCATGGGAGTGATAGACAGCTCCCTGCCGGAGGCCATATCAACGCGCCACGTCCCCCCGCCACGGTAGAAAATGGAATCTATACTGCCGGTCGCCCGCGTGCACGTGCTCCGGTTCACGAACCGGTCCAGTACCTTCCCCGTTTCATAATCCAGCTTGAGGCTCACCCTCTGCCGCCCTGCGGCATATAAGGCATCTTCATGCAAGACCAGCTGGTAATTGCCGTGGTCTATCTGCCAGACGAGTCGTCCATCCTCCGTGGATGCGGCGACCAGACGGCTCCTCTGGGGGCCTGCAAAGAAAAGGAAGCGGTCGTTGCACTTGATGTAAGTCGAGGTGGCGAAACCCGTGTCCCAGTGCTGCGCCGGGCCCTCCGGCCCTATGGCTTCCAGCAGATCGGGATCGGAGGTCTTCCAGAGGACCTTGCCTGACCCGCCATCGAGACAGCCCAGCAGCTCGCCCGGACTGTAGAAATAGATGCGCCCGTTCTTCATGCACACGCCGCGGCTGTCCAGGATTTCCTCCTCGCTATGGTCCCACAGTATCGCCTTGGTGCCGGGATCAATGGCGACGAACGTGCGACCAAAGCCGAAGTTCGTCTTCGGGTCGTCGTAGGCGTGGCCCTGCCACATGCGCCAACCCCAGTGCCCCAGGCCGCGGTACCTCGAACGCACGGTGTCTGCCCTTACCTCCTGCCCTCCGACGAGGGCGTACAGTACGCCGTCCTCCAAGGCCATCCACTTCCACACGGGGCCGTCCGCGATCCCTTCGGGGATCGTTATTTCCTCCCTGATCTGGCCGGTGAGTGCATCTATCAGCTTGCACGACTCGGCGTCGGCGAGATACAACGTCTCTGGTGTGGCGATCATGGAATTGCGGTGGATCATGAAGCCTTCCTGCAGCTTGCGCGCCCAGAGGATCGCACCGTTGTAGGCGTTGACGCACAAGAGGGTGTTCAACACGCGGTTCTGGTTGGCCCCGTGTGCCAGATGGCCGAATGCCTTGAAAAGCCTGCCCTCTGCCGCGACCGTTACCTGTGGCATGCAGGAGAACATGGGTTCGGCCAGGAATTGGGTCAGGTAGGGCGCACGCGCGATCTGATCGGTCGACTGCGGGTTGTTGTCCGGTCCGTGGTAGGGATGGCTCCAGGCGTCCGTGCCGCGCGGGCGGGGCTTGACGATCTCTTTCCGGCCGAGGACGGCTTTCCCGCCCGGGTGCAGCACGCGCAAGAGTTCCTCCTCGGCGATGCCGCTTCGGGCGGAAGGTGCCGCCAGGACTGCACCGGCAAGGTTGTCAGCCAGATGGATGGACGTCCAGTCGCCCCGGTTGACGAAGATACGCTCTCCCAGCAGGCCTGCCGACTCAGCAGCCTCTTGCACCAGGGCCACTTCGCCGGCATTGGGAGACTGAAAGTACACCAGCAGACGGCTTGCCCTCGCCAGATCCGTCACGAAACCCGGTTCATCCGCTCTCGGCAGACCAAGAACGACGCAGATGCCGTTCTGGATCCCGATCCTTGCCAGCGCAGCCGGCACGTCCGCACCGCTCGAGGTCGGCTCGGCATCAAACACAAGCGCCAGAGCAAAGAAACACCCCAGGACCAGGGCCACAAAAGGGCCACTGACTGTGAGTCCTTCCCTCTTGGTCATTCGACCGTTCCCCCTATTCGCCATGTCGAGTTCATGGCCCGGTCCTGCGAATCGCACATGCAGAACAATACGACTGCGACTCGGCCTTGTCAAGAATGGCCGTACGAGCGCTGGGCCACGGCCGGCCAGACATGCGGATGGGCCGGCCGGCAACAGGCAATCGTTGCGGCACAGGAGGACGGCACGCTTCAGCCGCCGGCTGTCTCAGGCCCCGAGGTCGGCCAGCAGGGACTGGAGGTAGGCCATGTCTTGCGGCGCGTACCACTCGCGGTCGCCGGGCCTGGGGGCCTCGATGCACAGGGGGCCTTTGTAGCCGATCTCCATCAGGAGACGCACGAACTCGCGGTTGTTCACCTCCCCTTCGCCGAGCCCCGTGGGCATGCGGCCGGGGGCGCCGCGCAAGGGAGCCGAGTTCTTGAGGTGAATGTAGTGGAGCTTGTCGCCGAGCCCCTTCACGGCCTCCTCAAGCGACGGCCGCTTTCGGAAGTTGATGAGGTTGCCCCAGTCCAGGTTCACGCCGATCGAGGGACGGTCAATCTTCCCCGTCAGTTTCTGGACGGCTTCCACCGTGTCGTGCAGGCAGGCCATGTTCGTCTCGAAGCCGAAGCGGATGTCCACAGCCTGGAGGCCGTCGGCCATGTCCTGGCAACCCTTTATCTGCCACTCCCACTGTTCGTCGGTGGCGACGAACGAGCCGTGCTTGGTGTAATCGAAGTAGGGGATGCTCTTGTCCGGGTTGTGAAGCGGGCCCGTGAGCAGGTTGATAATGCTGACCCCGAATCGCTCGGCCACGTGCCTGTAGAAGGCGATCGCTTCCTCGACCTCGCGCTCTCGCTCGCCGGCGTCTTCCTTCACCAGGAGCGGCCCGGGAGAGCCGAACAGCACGTGCTTCAGCCCGGAGGCCTTCACGCCCTTCTCCAGCGCGTCCAGGTAGTCCTCGGTGGTCTCCTTGACGCCGCTTCGCTTGCGCCGGAATTCGACCCCGTCGAAGCCCCAGCCCACGGCCTTCTGGCACATTTCCTCGACGGTCTGGCCCTGCTCACAGTAGTTCACGTGCAGGATGATGTGGTACGCCATCGCTCGTCCCTCCTGTCCCTCAATAGGGTGCAATCCGACCGAAACGGAACCCTGGGCGCGCAAGCGCCAACCGCACAAGCCGGCCCGGACGGACCCGCATGCCGCCGGGACGGCCAGACCATTATGACGACTCACCCCGCCAGCGCAAGCGAGTTCGCCGCGAATGCCCCGGCCGTCAGTACGGCAGGAAGATGGGCCCCGTTCGCACACCTGTCAGCAGGCTCATCAGTGTCGAGGCGCATATGATGAGGCTCTCGCCGATGATGACGCCCAGGAAGAACTGACGCCCGCCCCGCAGCGTCTGCCCGCCGCCGAACTTCAGGATCAAGGCCTTCGCCAGCCAGCCCAGCAGGAACGAGAACCACAGCTCCCGCGTGCACCAGGACATCGCGATGGCGATCCCCAATGGATTGACGGGCCACCAGTAGAACGTGCCCCGCAGCACCATCAGCACGGCCATGCCCAGCACGCCTGTGACCAGCCCGCCCCACCTCGGCCGGGCTCCCTGCCACGGCTTGGAGATCATCGTATGGACGCCGTTGTAGAGATTGGTCATGTGGTAGACGTGGCTGCGGCCGATGGGCACATTCAGCGCCCCGCGATCGTAGTAGACCCACTTCATGCTTGAGTAGCCCGCCGCCGCCAGCGCGACGGTCAACGTGACCAGCATGATGGGCAAGAACAGGCGCCGCCGCTTCTCGAAGACGGACGAGATCCGCAGGGCGTTCATCATGTGTGGGCCCAGCACCTCGCGGGAGTCGTGGATCAACACGGCGCCCTGCAGCGTTGCAACCACAGCCGCGGGTCCGCTGAAGATGCGTCCGCCCGTGATGCGGTGCAGGAACCACGAGGGGCTCCAGGTCTGCTGCGTGAAGAACAGCCCCCCCTGGGCCACCATCCTGCAGTGCACCAGCACTATGGTGAACGTAAGTGCGATCACGGCGATGGCCGTCCCCGCGCCCAGGCCGAAGTGCATGTTCCAGGCAACCAGCCCCGCTACGGTCACCACCAGCCCCCAGAATGCAAACCGGTAGCCGATGGGCTCATCCGAGTCGTCCGTGCCCCCGCGCCGCCCCACCGCCGACTTCAAGACGGCCCACAGGTGTCGGCGCGCCATGTAGAGCATGCCCACTGCCAGAACCAGGTGGGTGCCCGCCTGCTGCCACCGGAGGAACGGTCCCGAACGTCCGCCCTCCAGGGGCCGCCCCATGCTGTGCGCGATGATGATCTGCACGCACATGAAGATGTAGAAGAGCCAGATGCTCAGCGACACGTCGCTTGGCACCAGGAACGCGAACCCGATGGCCAGCGGGTAGATCTTGCCGTCGCTGATGTGCACGTAGTCCAGCGCCGTCTCGGAGAATATCTGCCAGAAGGGGATCAGCACGCGCCATCCCTGGTCTTCCCCGAAGGAGAGCGGCGACAGACGGATCACCCCGAACAGGATGATCAAGAGCGTGCCCACCAGGAATGCTTTGCTGCGCATCAACGAGGGTATCACCAAGCCCTCACGAGCCCCCTCCGTGAAGTCCAGCGGCACCCGGGCCGTGGCGAAGATGAGGCGCTCCGACTCGACCCATTGCCTGCGCAGGAGCCCGCACATGAAGAACGTCGTCAGGTAGTAGAGCCAGACGTAGACGCCCCAGGTCACAAACGTGCGCGTCCATTGTCCCCAGGGCACCCGCACTGGCTCGCCGGCGGGCGTGCCCTCGAAGAACTTCTTGGCGGCCGGGCTCTTGGGATCGTTGCTCACCAGGATGCCCTCGGGGGCGGCCTTCAGCACCTCGTCTTCCCAGAACAGGTCGGGCCGCTGCGACAGGTACGGTGCGGCCGTCGTCACGGGCAGCAAGTTGCGCATCAGCCCGCTGGCCGGCACGGTGGATGCCACCAGCATCATGCACCAGACCAGCATCAGCTCCGACTGGCTGAGCATCCAGGCGCGCCGAATGACCTTCAGAACCGCGTTCACCCCCAGCGTCAGGATGAACAGGAAGAAGAACACTCCCACGGGGAAGTGGTTGCCCGTCAGGAAGGTGTTGCCGACCCTGTAGTCGTTGACCGGCACGAGCAGGCATAGCCCCGCCACGCCCAGGATGCCGATGATGAAGGCCCGCCAGGTCACTCGCCGGCTCCCTCTGAAGGCATCAAACAGCGGGCAGTATAGGAGGGAAGTCGGCGAAGGGTCAAGTTGACGGCTGGCAAGCGCGCCGCAACTCTTGCGTGGCCGGGCGAGATGCGGTCTAATCTGGCCCTGCAAGCGACCCGTCCGCTGCGCGGGATGTTGAGGCGGTTCCGGCGGCACCCGCCGTTGAGGCAGTTCTGGCGGCACCCGCCGCGTGAGCCGCAGCACTCGTGCCCGACAGCGGAGCGGTTGTCCCGTGCGGAGGATCGGAATGGCGGGCGAGCCGACAAGGCCGAACTTCCTGTTCATCATCACGGACCAGCAGCGTGCGGACACACTTGGGACGTACGGGTGCACGTTGGACGCCACCCCCAACATTGATCGCATGGGGGCCGAGGGCGTGGTCTTCCGCCGAGGCTACTGCAACAATCCGCTATGCATGCCCTCGCGCGCAAGTATCCTTACGGGCCGCTACCCGAGCGTTACGGGCGTTCGCACCAATGGCTGCGTCGCTCGTGACGGGCTGCCGTTGCTGCCGGAGTTGCTGGCGGCGGCCGGCTACCGCACGGGGGCGGTGGGGAAGATACACTACCACCCGGCCAGCGCGGAGCCCCAGGGCTACTGGCCCGAGAACCGCCGTATGGCCGCCTCCGATGCGGACCTGACGCGTCCCTACCTGGGCTTCCAGACTATTGCCCTTGGCGTTGGCAGCGGCGACGTGGTGTCCGGGCTGCACTCGCGCGGGCTGAAGGAGCAGTCGCCGGAGGTCTACGCCAAGCGAGGCCCCCGCCACGCGCTGGTCGCTCCCGATCCGTGGCTTCTTGAGGCCGACAAGATCCAGACCTACAAGACGGCCATCCCGGAGGAGCTCTACCCGACGACGTGGATCGTTGACAGGGCCATCGAGTTCATCGAGCAGGCCGATGAGCCGTTCTTCGCCTGGTGTGGCATCCCCGATCCGCACCATCCGTTCAACCCGCCCGGCCGGTACTGGGACATGTTCAACCCCGAGGACATGCCGCTTCCGCCCCGACGCGAGGGCGAGCTGGAGGACAAGCCTCCGCACTTCCGCGGCTACTACGACGGACATTACAAGGACGTGGACACCGACGGCTTCCTGCTCGGTTGCCATAACCTGACCGACCGGCGGCTGCGTCTCATCAGGGCGGCCTACTACGGCATGGTCGCCATGATTGACGACAACGTCGCCCGGTTGCTTGACGCCTTGCGCGCCAAAGGCGTCGAGGAGAACACCGTCGTCGTGTTTGTCTCCGACCACGGCGAGTTTCTGGGGGACCATGGGTTCGTCCTCAAGGGCCCCATGCACTACGAGAGCGTGCTGCGAGTTCCCTTCATCCTGCGCTGTCCTGCCCTCATCCCCGCCGGGCATTGCGTAGAGGGACTGGCCGGCCTTATTGATCTGTTCCCGACGATTCTCGAACTGGCCGGGGTGCCTGTCCCGGACGGGACGCAGGGGCAGTCCCTGTTGCGGCAGATCACCGGGCAGTCGTCGCGAGCCCACGACGAGGTCTACATCGAGAACGACGTGGACCGGCTCGGCCTGCGGCTGCGCACCATCGTCACGGACCG
>DAOVRD010000396.1 GCA_030628375.1 Planctomycetota bacterium | reverse complement strand
TTCGGCGTGCTGTTCCCGGTGTTCTTCTTCTTCACCTTCGTGCTTGGGCGGGGTCCAGCCGGGTTGGACCCTGAGGCCATCGTGCCGGGAATGCTGGCCATGGCGCTCTGGTTCACTGCGTCTGCGGTCGGTCCACTGGTCACCCCCTGGGAGCGCCGCGCGCGCACTTATGAGCGGCTCATCTCCACGCCGATATCCCTGAAGGCGGTGGTGGCGGGCGACGTCTTGAGCGGCTTCGTGTTCGGCGTTGCGCTGTCTCTGGTGCCTTTGGTGCTGGGCGGAGCGCTGACGGCGGCAAGTATCTGCGACGCGCCGCTGGTGGCGGCGGGGATAGCGCTGGGCGCACTGGCCTTTGCGTCGCTGGGGGTTCTGCTGGCGGCGCCGCCCGTAACGAGCCCGTCACAGATCATGATGCTGTCGAACCTGGTGCGGCTGCCGCTCCTTTTCCTGAGCGGGATATTCCGGCCGATCGCGCAGATGCCCGGATGGGCTCGGACGCTCGCACCGATCTCCCCGCTGTCCTACGCGTCGGACCTCATCCGGCAGGGCTACGGACAGCCCGGCTACTTCCCGGTGTGGCTGGACCTGCTGGCGTTGCTCGGTTTCGCGGCGGTCCTGGTGACGGTCTCTTGTTGGTTCCACCGCCGCACGCGCGCCAAGGGCCTGTGAATTCGCTCAGCCTGAGATCGTCTGGTTTCAAGTTGCTGTCCCTCCAGCAGGTCCGGCGGACCGCTTTGTCTGGTCGGTGAAAGCACGCGAAGACACCATAACACCGTCAGCTCTGGAACAACACGCTGATGCTCTGCCGAGTGTGAATCCTCCTAATCGCTTCGGCAAACAGCGGAGCCACAGAGACAATTTCTACTTTGCCGCTGAGCCCCGCGGGCCGATTCTCGACCGTGTCTGTAACCAGGAGCTTCCGGATAGGACTCTCGTCCAGAGCTTTCGCAGCGGCCTCCGTGAATAGAGCGTGAGTGACTGCAGCGTGCACCTCCCTTGCGCCGCGTTCCACCAGCTTCTCGGCGACCTTGGCCAGTGTGCTGCCGGCGATGACGAAGTCGTCCACTATCACAGCTCTCCGTCCACCAACGTCGCCTATGATGTCGTGGATGACAACTGCCGCGCTGTTGTCAAGCCGTTCCTTGTCGGCAACAGCTAAAGGTGCACCCAGTGCGCGCGCATATCGCCGCGCCTGCCTGGCAAACCCGATGTCGGGCGAAACGACCACGACATTGCTCAGGCGAAACCCCCCGATTGCTTCAACCAGTGCAGGCAACGCGTAGAGATCGTCCACAGGCACTTTGAAGAAGCCCTGGATCTGCGGTGCGTGCAGGTCCATCGTAACCACCCTGTTGGCGCCTGCTGCCTCAATGGCATCTGCGCACACTCTGGCGCGTATAGAGACGCGGGGCTCGTCCTTCTTGTCCCCCTTGGCATACGAGAAGTACGGGATCACAGCCGTCACGCTGGCTGCTGAGGCCCGCTTGAAGGCATCAATCCAGAACAGAAGCTCCATGAAGTTGTCGTTTACGGCGAATGCCGTGGACTGCACAATATAGACGTTGCGTCCGCGCACGTTCTCCTGAATGCGCACGAACAAGTTCCCTTCCGGAAACCGTAGGACCTCGCACCTGCCAGGCTCAACCCCAAGACGTTGACAGATTGCCTTGGTGAGCCTCGGGCTCGCCGTTCCGCCGAACACCTTGATGTCATCTGTCTTCATCGGTCTTCTCCTGCTTCCCACGAGCGCTTTGCTGCGGTTCTGGCCAAAGAAAAAGCCCGCTCAAGAGGAGCGGGCTGGGAAAGCGACCAAGCAACTGGAGGGTCAATGGTGCGGCAGCTCGCCCCTCGGTAGGTGCGCCGTGGCATGAGCATGGATGTGGTGCAGCCAGCCGCCGCAGGGCGTTCCGAACGTGAGCCCAGTGCTGTTGCAGCCGTTCTCTGCCATGATGTTGGCCATTATAGCCGCCCCCAGCGCCACGTCAACCTCGATCTTTGTCTGAGTGGGCCCCTCGACAGGCTCCCCTCGGCTCGGCTCGGGGTAAACGGGACAGGCCGGGACTCTATTGCTACCCAATGGTCCGCGGCTCGCGCAAGTTACAGCTTGACCTCGACGCACGAAACGGACCGGCGAGGCAAGGTTATCTCCAAGGAGCCGCCGCCGAACTCCATGGGTTCCTGTCTGACCTGTCCGATCTGCATTGACTGCCCCGGACCGGGCGCGTTGTTGAGGCGGCCTTCGAGTATGTGGTGAACGGCCTTGCCAGGCAGATGGCCGAAGGCGGACAGGTCAATGGCGATTCGCACGGGATTGTCGAAGTGGCGATTGATCGCGTGGAAGTATATGGCCGCGTCGTCTCTGGTCGCCAGGGCGTCAACGTAAGCGACTTTCTCGACGGGCCTTATGCCGCCCATTCGGTACGGCTGGGTATATGTGGGCACGTTCTCACTCTCCAGGTCGAGCAACCTGTCCCCGTGGTGCCATGAATAGAACGCGGTGACGTGGCCCGTGGGTATAAGGTACGGAGCGAATCGGGCATCGGGGTCCACGCGTATGGCCGTTATGTCCCATCCCTTGCCGACCAGCATGGATTGGCATCCGATCTCCACCGTGTCACCGGCCCGCATCAGTGCGTGGAGGAAGCCGGCCGCCCCCACCCCTTTGGCGAAGCGCGAGTCCATGGACGGCTGCGGCGCAGGATGGCGCCACCAGCCCCCGTTCCAGTTCCATTCCGTGACGGCGACCTTGTAGCCGAGTTCCCCGGCCACCTGGATTCCCGACTTGCGGAGGACCGAACGTCCGTCCTCGTCAATGGCCGGCATCGCGACCCAGGCGTACCAGATGGCTGCGTCCGTCAGCTCTCCGGCCGGCACCGTCTTGCCGGCTTTCGTCACCGCCTTCATGCCCCACGGCCGATACTCGTGCAGCGCCAGGTATTGGACCTTGCGTCCCAACCGCTCGTGCGCCATCTTCGCAATCCAGTCCGGATGACCGTCAACGATCACCTGAATGGACGGGTCCACCGCTCGCATGGCCTCGACGTAGGCGGCCAGGCACTGCATGTAGAACGCCCGTGCGTTCTCCCCCTCGCGCTCCTCCAGCTTCTTGATGAAGGCCCACGTTTCGTTGCCGACCTGGAAGTAC
>DAOVRD010000224.1 GCA_030628375.1 Planctomycetota bacterium | reverse complement strand
GGGGGCGCCTGAGCTACAGGGGCTACGTCGAATGCGAATGTAGCGCAGCCGCCCTCGGCTGCGGCGAATGGGAATGGCCAGAACTCAGGCGGGGGCGCCTGAGCTACAGGCGAGCCCTCTTCGCTGAAGCTTCGGACGCCAAGGGGCGCCATGGAACCCGAGGCGATCATCTGTCCGCATTGCGCCACAGCGGGCCGAAGGCTACAATCTGCGATGAAGCTTCGCATCGACTGGCCATGTCCATAAGGGGAGAGCGTCCATGAAGCTGACGGGTGTGGAAACGATCGTAGTGCGCACGCCCACTGGCACGGCGGGCGGCAGACTGTGGACCTTCGTGAAGTTGCTTACCGACAGCGGCATCGTCGGTTACGGCGAGACCCAGGTCAGTGCCAATCCCTCGTGCCCGTACAAGGCCGACACCCTCGCCCGCCTGGTGCGGGACCTCTACGACGCCGAGCTGGTCGGCGAGGATCCGTCTCACATCGCCCGGTTGATGCAACGCCTATACGAAGGCCCCTGCATGCACTACACGGACGCCACCATGCTGAACGTGATGAGCGCCCTCGACATGTGCCTGTGGGACATCCTGGGCAAGGAGTTGAACCGGCCGGTAAGCGCATTGCTCGGCGGCCCGGTGCGCGAACGACTGCGCTCGTACGCCTACCTGGGTGCGTTGCCGAAAGTGCATTCGGATGCGCTGGAGAACGTCCGCTACTGGGTTGACCGCGGGCTGACGGGTCTCAAGCTGGACCCGATCGGCAAGGAGCCACTGGCGGTCAGGGAGTGGGGGCAGGCCACGCCCGGCATCCTGTCGCTGCCGGCGATTGCCAAAGCCGAGCGCACGTTTGCCGAGCTGCGGGAGCTGGTCGGAGACCAGTGCGACCTCATGGTCGGTACGCACGGTCAGATGAGCCCGGCGGGGGCCATTCGGCTGGCCCGTGCTCTGGAGCCGTACCGGCCCCTATGGTTCGAGGAACCCGTGCCGCCGGACAACATCCGCGAGCTGGCCAGGATCGCCCGGGCGACCAGCATCCCTATCGCCGCGGGTGAGCGCCTGACCAACCGCTACGAGTTCGCTCAGTTGCTGGAACAGCAGGCCGTGCATGTCATCCAGTTCGACGTGGGGCGGTGCGGGGGCATCAGCGAAGCAAAAGTGATCGCCGACATGGCCGACGCCCACTACGCCCACGTGGCGCCGCACGTGTGGGGCGGGCCGATCCTGGCCGCTGCGTCCATCCAGATCGACCTTTGCTGCCGCAACTTCCTCATCCAGGAGAGCCTTGGCGACTGGAGCGGGTTCCACGCGGACCTCCTTCGAGAACCGATCGAGTGGAAAGACGGATTTATCATTCCGTCCGGGCGACCGGGACTCGGCTACGAGCTGAACGAAGACGTTGCGCGGAAACACGCTGTTTCGTAGGTGTCGTTCTTTGGCCGCCAGTGAAGCCGCCGGAGGGCGTTCGGCTATGGAAGACCTGGTCATCGGCGTTGACCTGGGAGCCACGAACATCAAGGTCGGCTTGGTGACGGCCGACGGGCGGATCCTCAGCCGCCGGCGACTGGGCACCGAGGTGAGGGAGGGACCAGGGGCCGTAGCTGGGCGCATCTGCCGGGCCTGCCGCGAGTTGGTGAGCATGACTGAGAGCGCCCCGGGGCGCGTGCTCGGCGCGGGCGTGGGCTGCCCCGGCAGCGTCGACTCTGCAAGCGGCGTCCTCCGCTTCTGGCCCAATGTGCCGGACTGGCGCAACGTTCCCCTGCGACGGATGATCGAGGATGAACTGGGCATGCGATGCGTCATGGATAACGACGCCAATGTCGCCGCCCTCGCCGAACAATGGGTTGGAACGGGCAAGGGAGCGTCGTCGTTGGTCGTTCTGACCCTGGGCACAGGCATTGGCGCAGGAATAGTTCTCAACGGACGGGTCTGGCGCGGCGGCAACGGCGCCGCCGGCGAAGTCGGCCACATGAGCATCAACCCTCGTGGACCTCTGTGCAGTTGCGGCAACCGCGGCTGCCTCCAGGTATACGCCGGCGCCACCGCCATGGTCAGGCGCATGCGCGAGGCCATCGAAGCCGGCGCACGTACCTCGCTGGCTGACCGAAAGGACGAACTCACTGCTGAGCTCATCCACAAGGCGGCTTTGGCCGGCGACGAGGCCTCCCGCCGAAACATCGAGCAGACGGGCCGTTACCTGGGCGTCGGGGTCTCCAACCTGATGCACATTCTCAATCCCCAGGTGATCGCCTTCAGCGGAGGCCTCACCGCCGCTGGCGAGATGCTGATGGCGCCGCTGAGGGACGAGGTGAAATGCCGCACCCTGGAGGCCTGCCGACGGGACACGCGCG
Organism: Planctomycetota bacterium; assembly: GCA_030628375.1. Taxonomy (GTDB): domain Bacteria; phylum Planctomycetota; class Brocadiia; order SM23-32; family SM23-32; genus DAOVRD01. Next base: position 4,677 of record DAOVRD010000224.1, on the reverse strand, counting down.
TCAGTTTCGCCGCACTGCTCGACGATGCAGGCGTGATAGGCGCCGCGCGCTGTTTCATGATCGGCTGATGTGCCCCGCCCCCGCCGGCCGGCAGGCCGTAGGCAGCGAACAGCAGGCTGCAGACCGTAGGCTGGAGACCGGAGGTACCTGCAGGCTAGAGCCTACAGACTACAGTCTGTCGTTCGGATCGAAACCGGTGAGCAGGTCGCGGATCAAGGCAGCAGACTCGTAACTCTCCTTTTCGACGGCCTGCTGTTGTGCTTCCCCGAGCAGCTTGACCACCATCTCCTCGAGATGGCCGATCAGGCTGCGCGGATGTATGGATTCGTCCATCTCCGAATACTCCCAGGCCTCGTGGCCCCTGTCAAACTCCGCGATCGCGGCGATCCCTTCCCTTGCTGCCGTGACGGCCGCCCGGTAGTCCCCGGCGTCCAGCAATTGCAGCAGGCGGGCCTGGATCATGTGGCATTTGATATAGGGCTCGTACTTCCTGTGGGTCCAGGCCTGGTCGGAGTCGGGCGAGTACCTATCGAGCATCTCCATTAGCTTGAGAGCGTGATCGCCGTCACGCACCACGACCTCGAACTCCCTCGCCGGGGTCGCCGCCTCCAACAAGAAGCGTCGCCGACGATAGAAGTCCAGGATCTCGTCGCGGATCTCGGCCAGGTCCGCCTCGCTGAGCTGGAATCCCTCGTCCGTTCCTTTGCTGCGCGTGTAGGCTTCGACACGGGCCCGCAGGAAATCGAGAAAGGTTTCATGGCCGTGGGGATTGCTCATGTCGGGCCTGCCCCGGAGAGGAATGCAGGCATAGGTAGGGAAACCGTCAAAGGATACGAGGATCTGCAAATACTCTGTGTGGCCCGCTGTGACCTTCCTGTAGTTCGGCTTGCCGCGGGAAGGCACCCACCCGAACAGATCCCTTATGGCCTTATGCTCCATGCGCTGTCCGCCGACGATCAAAAGGAGCGCCGCGCCCTACCCGCTGACCCGTTCCGACCGGGACCTCTGCATCGGAACGCGCTTCCTCGCAACCGAAGTGATAACACGCAGAGAAGGGCTTTGCAAACGACCGTCTGGCCGCGTAGCCCGGGGGGAACCTCCTGTAGGTCCCCGAGGAAACTGGTAGAGACTTGGTGGGCAGACCGGGACTCGAACCCGGAACCTCTTGCTTGTAAGGCAAGCGCTCTGGCCGATTGAGCTATCCGCCCACCGCTCGGCAGCACTGACGGCCCTGCGGCTCTCTAAACAGTAACTCCGTTGCTCGCCGGCCGTCAAGCATATTGCCCGCCGAGAAAAATGTGGCTCAGCCGCCTCGCAGGCTCCAAAGCTCCGACAGGAGCGACGGAGGCCCGGCTCGTAATGTAGCGCAGCCGCCCCCGGCTGCGGCGGATGGGAATGGCCGGAACTCAGGCGAGGGCGGCTGAGCTACACGGATGGGAATGGCCGGAACTCAGGCGAGGGCGCCTGAGCTACAAGGCGCCTGTGCCACACAGACACGGCAGTCTGGACCGCTCAGGCATTGAGCTCGGCCAACACGCGGGATATACGGCCGGACTCGGATGTGATGCTGCCGGTGATGTCGCCGCCGGTCCAGGCCCAGCCGCTACATTCTTGATTTTGCTTCGAGGCGTCTATTAGAATCTCGTCGTCGGGCGGCCGGGCCCGGAACGGAGGGCGAAGAGGCGCAGTTCGACGGAGCGCCGGAGATCCCGTCGGAGAGTCATACCCCATGTTCAGCAAAAAGCTTGCGATCATACTCGTAGTGGCTTCCGTTGCCAGACTGTGGTTGGTCTTCACTGCTGCCGGCATCAACTCGGACGCTTTCAAGTACGCTTTGACTACGGAGCGCATGGCCGAGCATGGCCTCGTGAGCGGCATGCGGGGGGACTTCTTCTGGCCCTATTACTCGGTGAACCGGCGCCTTGTTGTCTACCCGTTCCTGAGCAGCATCGTCTACAGGATCACGGGGGACTCGATACTGTCGCTGCGTCTTGTTTCGGCTGCGTCGGGGGTAGCGTTGATCTGGGTGCTCTATGCGATAGCGATGGAGTTATTCAAGCAGGAGAAGATCGCGCTGCTTTCGGCGGGCTTGATGGCCTTCCACTACGAGTTCATGCGGGCCTCGGCTTCCGTCTACAGGGAAGTGACGATGGCACTGCTGCTGGCGTTTGCTTTCCTGACGTTCCTGTGGACCTTGCGAGCGAAGCGCACGTGGCCTCTGCTGGCATTGCTGACGGGGCTGGTTCTGTTCGCTGCTTTCCTGACGAGGCCGGACGGTGCGGCTATTGCGGTGGCTCTGGGTGTGACGGCCCTTTGCGTGGCCCCCGGCATCGCCTGGAAGAGGCGGATGGCAATATGTCTGATCATGGGCCTGGCGTTCCTGGCGCTCGAAGTGCCTTACGTGCTCTGGTTGAAGAAGACGAGCGGCTACTGGCTCGTCAACCAGTGGCAGATACAGCGCAAGCTGACCGAGGTCCAGAGCACCCGCAGGTTCCTTCTGAAAGAGGACCCGGTCCGGCATGCAACTGTTGAGTAACCTGGCCAGGCAGTTCGAGCAGATATACGACACCGTTGACGTGGTGTGCGTTGCGGCGCTGGTGTACCTGGTGGCACGGGGTTGGAAGCACCTGAAGGGGCACAGGTTTGGGGTCCTCGCGCTGGCGCTCCCTGTGCTGTCGTATTTCCTGCTGTTCACTTTCATGGCGGGCTCCCGGGTGCAGGAGAGGTACTACAGGCCGGTGCTGCCTTTCTTCGTGGCGTTGTCCGCCCTGGGGCTGCACTGTCTGACCGAGGACATCAAGAACAGGAAGGTCGTCTATGGTATCCTGGGCGTGATCTTCGTGGGTCTCATGGTGGCAGGCCTTCGGGAGCCTGTCCGGGCGCATCGTCGGCCTCAGACCGAGGCCGGCTTGTGGCTGAAGAACCATGACCCCGACTACAAGGGGTTTGTGCTTTCGAACTACTCACAGCCCGTGTTCTACGCCGGCATGAGGCATTTCGATACGATCGGGACCGAAGAACTGTTCCTGGAACTGCTGGCCAGGGGTGAGCCGTTCAAGTACATGATCCTGGACGGGGAAATGGACGGTAAGGAAGCCTGGGCCGGGCAATACGTCGTGGAGCATGACTGGCCCAGGATCTACTACAACCAGGAGAGGGACCTGCGGATACACGAGAATCCGCAGTGCGGGGAGCAGACCGGACGCCAGGGGCGCCAGGCGCCGGATGGGCCCTTGTTGTAGATTGCCCTTACGGCAATTATGAATTCATAATTATGAATTATGAATTGGAGTTCAGGGCGCCCGATCGCCGTCAGAGGTGCTGGGGCATGACGCTGAAGGAACACGCCAGCCTCGTCAAGGTGGGCTTTGGCCTGTTGGATGCGCTGCTTGTGGCCTGTGGTTTCGTGCTTGGCTACTACCTGCGCTTCGGCTGGCCGCCTGTTCACATGGGCCGCTTTGTCTGGCTGTTGCTGGTCTACATCCCCCTGATGGTGTTCCTGCTCAACCACTACGGGTTGCTGGTGGTTGACCGGGACACGTCCGTCAGGGAAGTGGCGTTCCGCCTGGGCAAGGCTTTCTTGATCACGGGCGTGCTGCTCAGCGGCGTTATCTTCGTCACGAAGGCCAAGTACTACAGCCGTCTGCTGCTTGCGTACAGTTGGGCGATGGGTCTGTCGTTCGTGCTGCTGGAGAAGGTTATCTTGCACTACCTGACGGCGAAGGGCGTTATCTCCCTGAGCCGGGTGCGCGTGGCCGCCCTTGTGGGGCAGGGCGAGAGATTCCGTCAGGCTCAAGACCTCCTGAGAGGCGACCTGCGGTACTCGCTGTCCTCGGACGCTGTGTTCGACGTGTCGGTTCCTTTCGATGAGTTCCGGCAATATCTGCTCGCCCACGCGGTGGACGAGGTCGTCTTCGTTCTGCCGTCCGGCCGGGCGGAAGCCGGCTTCGACGCGGAGAGGTTCATGCATCTGTGCGAGAGCGTCGGCGTGCCCGCGAAGGTCTTCATTGGCCTGGATGAGCTTTTCAGCTGTTTCTCGTGTTCGTTCACCAGGCTGGGCGACATGCCGATGCTGGTCTTCCATCCGCTGCACATTGATCCGGACCGGGCCGTTGTCAAGAGGTTGATGGACCTGGCGGGGGCCCTGGTCGGGCTTGTTGTGACGGCGTTCGTTTCGCCCTTCATCGCGCTGGCCATCAAGCTCGACTCCTCGGGGCCGGTGTTCTTCTCTCAGGAGAGGGTGGGCCAGAACGGCCGGCGGTTCCGGATGCACAAGTTCCGGAGCATGTATGAGAAGGCGGAGGAAGCCCTGGCGGGCCTTTCGGAGAGCAACGTCATGCGGGGGCCGATATTCAAGGTGGCGGACGACCCTCGCGCTACGCGGGTGGGGCGGTTCTTGCGGCGCTTCAGCCTGGACGAGTTGCCGCAGTTCTGGAACGTCCTCAAGGGGGAGATGAGCCTGGTTGGGACGCGGCCACCGACCCCCGACGAGGTGGAACGGTACGAGTTGTGGCATTATCGCCGCGTCAGCATCCGGCCGGGAATGACGGGCCTGTGGCAGGTGTCCGGACGCCGCGATATCCGGGATTTCGACGAGATCGCCAGCCTGGACCTTCGCTACATTGACGAGTGGTCGCTGTGGCTCGACCTGGAGATACTGGCCAGGACGCTTCTGAG
>DAOVRD010000276.1 GCA_030628375.1 Planctomycetota bacterium | reverse complement strand
ATTCTTGGCCAATACGTTACAGTGGGCCATCGCGCCGTTCCTCCTGTGAAAGGGTTCGCCAGAGAACTCCACGGTTCTCCGAAAACGATACAGGAGGGACGGCCTTCATGCTAACTGAGGAGCCCGCGCTAAGCGCGGCGACGAAGAATCTCCGGGCTGTTGTCGCCGGTCAGAGGCCGAACGGACAGATTCCCGCCGGAGGCGGACAAGCCCTCCAGAGGCGGGTAAACTTCGGCCGCCTTAAGCGGCCTCAGAATGACATCGCCGCCCGAAGGCCGGATAAGTCCCCGAAACCCAATACGGGTCCTTGAACACTCCATTAAGTCTCGATCACGGGGCAGCCTGCATTGGCGATCAGGTAGTCCACGGGCGAACCAAAGAACCTCCTGACCCACTGCGGCCTCTTCGACCGCGTTGTTACGATCAGCTCGGGCCGCTCCTTTTCGACGATCTCAACGCACTTCGGGCCAAACCGGCCGACGGCTACGTACTTCTTCACGCTGATCCCCTCGGGCTCGGCCTTCTGCGCGATGGCATCAACCTTCTGCCTGCCTTCCTGTTCGTATTCCTGCAGGAGCTCTTGCTCGCATCTGGTCTGCAACTCGGGATACAGCCCTATGCTCGTCCCGATTAGATACCGCGCCAGGTTCACGTCCACGATGTGCACGACCACCAGGCGCTTGCCCTCCCTGGCCTTCTCGATGGCGAGTTCCACCGCCCTGTCCGAGTAGCGGAACGTAGACAGGGCCAACATCACCAACGCCCCCGTGGCGGCCTCGCCCACCCCCTGCTCGTCGCCGCCCTGGTCTTGGGAAACGAAGCCTTCCTCCATCCCCATAGCCTCCTGCACGCGTTACAGGTGAAGGGACTGATTCCTCACTGCGGGTCGCTCTGGCCCGCCCTTATAGTGGGGTGCGTTCAGCGAGCTGTTACCAGTTCCTTGATGCGGACCTCGGCGTGCATGGCGGCCGTGATCGCTTCGCCGATGGCGGTCCCCACCTGGCGGTAGGAGCCCTTTCGGACATCGCCTATCGCGTAGACGCCCTTGACGTCCGTCTCCATGTTGTAATCAACCGGGATGACGCCCCCGGCGTAGTCGGGCAGCAGGTTCTTCAGGTAATGCGTGTTGGGTTCGTGGCCGATCAAGACGAACACGCCGTCGCAGTCCAGCCGGGATTCCTCGCCAGTCTGCACGTTGCGCACCGTGACGCCGGCTACCTTGTCCTGGCCGTGTATCTCCGTGACCACGGCGTTCAAGGTGAAGCGGATCTTGGCGTTCTCGCGTGCTTCCCTGATGTGCACGGCCCGCGCCCTGAAGCCTTCCCGCCGGTGGATCAGGTTCACCTCGGAGGCGAAACGGGTGAGAAAGACGGCCTCGGTCATCGCGGCGTCTCCGCCGCCGACAACGACGAGTTTCTTGCCCCGGAAGAAAGGTCCGTCGCACGTCGCGCAGTAGCTGACGCCCTTTCCCGCCAGTTCGCTCTCGCCCGGCACCCCCAGCTTCCTATGGTCGGCGCCGGACGCGATGATGAGGATCGGGGCGACGTGTTCGCCATCGTCCGCAAGCACCCGCTTCAACGGGCCTTCCGCCACGACATCGCTGGCGGCCGCGTTGACGACCTCGACGCCGAATTTCTTGGCGTGGTCCAGCATCTTTTCCGCCAGTTCAACGCCTATCACGCCATCGGGGAACCCCGGGTAGTTGTCCACGTCGAAGGCTTCGACGATCTGGCCGCCGACTATCTGCCTCTCAAGCACCGTAGTCTTCATCAGTGCCCGGCCGCAGTAGATGGCGGCGGCGAGCCCCGAAGGCCCGGCCCCAATGATTACCACGTCACTTGCTTCTGTCACGGTTCGGTCCTTCCGTGGGAGCGTCGTCACGCCTCTGGCGGGGCTCGATCAGAGCCTGGCCGTTATGGCCTTCCGGAGCGGCTCCAGCTCGCCTTCCCCGTAGGAGAGCTGCCGCCAGCCCAGTGAGAACCCATCGTCCGGGCGGCGAGGGATCACGTGAATGTGAACGTGATCAATGATCTGCCCCGCGGCCCTGCCGTTGTTCTGAAGGATGTTGAAAGCCGGGCTCTCGGTCGCTTCGGCCACGGCGGCCGCAACCCGCCTGGCGATGAACATCAGCACGTGCAGCTCGTTCTGGTGCAGGTCGAGGAAACTGGTGACGTGTCTCTTGGGAACGATCAGCGCATGCCCGGGATTCACGGGGTTGATGTCGAGAAAGCTCACCACCTTGTCGGTCTCGATGAGCCTGGCCGCCGGTATCTCCCCCGCGATGATCTTGCAGAAAATGCACTCCCCCATCTGCCCTGACCTCCTCTCACTTCATTCCCGTGCGCGGGCGTGCCCTATTATACGGTCCGGGCAGCGTTCCGGAAAGGCAATCGGGCCTTCCGCCTCCGCCAAGGCTTCGGTGGACGAGTCGGCGGGCGGGGCTGTGGCAAGCCGGTCCGGCTGAAGCTGGCCCTGTGTGGTCATCCGCCGCCGGCAGGCCCCTTCAGACGGAGCAGAACCAGTGTCCGCTGGCCGCCATGTCCCTGCTGCGCGGACGTCTCGGCCTCTTCGAGGAACCACAACAGATGGAATCGCGACTTCATGTCTGTGGATGTCATGGCGTCCATTCGTTCGTAGCGTTCCCTGGCCTCACGGGGCATATCCGTCCAGGTGTTGAAGTTCGTAATCATCCGGTCAAAGGCCAGCGCCTTCTGCCAGTCCACTCCTTCGGCATCTTGATTGCGGCGGGCCAGGCGCGGGATCGGGCGTCCGGCGCCAATGGACGCCAGCGATGCCTCGCGCTCCGTCAGCTCGACTACGACTGCGCTGTGGCTGTGTCCTTTCAAATGCGCCCGCGCCAGGTCATGGGCCGCAGAGGTGTACCATTCGGTTCCCCAGACGTGGAAGTAAAGCAGCTGGACGAGCCCTATGCCAAGAGCCGCCGCCACGACCCAGTCCGGCGACCTGGAAGCGGCCCTGAGCCTGTGCGTCAGCAGCCACGCCCCCAGCGACACGCAGAGAAGCAGGAACGCGACGGTCACGGCGGAGGCGGTGCCGACCAGAATGCACGCGGCGGGCAGAAGCAGAATGCCTGCGAGCACGCCGCCCAGAAGGATTCCCTCGACTCCCCAGGAAAAGCATCGCCGGAGCCATGGAGCCTGTCTGGGACTGCTCTCGAGCTTCGCGAGGGCGTGCCCGGCAAGCAGTGCAAAGGCCGGCATGGCGGGCATGATGTACCGCGCGCGCACCATCTCAATGAAGAACGCGTAGAGAGCGACGGTCGCGATGCCCCACAGCCACAGCAGCGCCGCGGGCGGTGACAGCCTCGACCGCTTCCCGTAGAAAAGGAGAAGAAGAGACCACGGGAAGATGCCGCGCAGGACGGCGACCGTGTAGCGGATGGGTCCCCTGAGGAGTCGTAGCGGCTCGAACGCCAGATGCTGCCCGGCCTCATATCCCATTGAGGCGAGCACGCGCTCCTTGCCCAGCCTTTGCAGCACCAGAATCGGCCAGGGCATTACGATAAGCAGGAACAGTGCGATGCCGAGCGGCGACAAGACCCTTCTCCACTTCACGCCCCTCGTCCTGCTGTAGACCAGCATCCAGGCGACAACGGCCGCCAGCGGCACGATGGCGCCGACGGGCCCTTTCTGCAGACACGCCCCTGCCGTGCTGACCCACGCCAGCGGGGCCCCCCAGGCGCGGTGCGAGAAGATGGCCACTGCGAAGCCGCAGAACGCCCCCAACACGAACAGGGTCAACACGACATCCGTCATCGCCCGGTGCGCGTGCGACATGAAGGCGTAGCATGCCAGGAGCGCACAGGCGCCGTAGAGGCCGGAACGCTGGCTGCTGAAAAGGGACAGTCCGAACAGGTACGTGAGCGCGACGGCAAGACTGCCCGCTAGGGCAGACGGCAGCCGGCCCTGCCATGTCCCCACGCCGAACATGCGGTAAGAGACGGCTATCAGCCAGTAGTTCAGGGGCGGCTTCTGCAGGCGAGCCCGGCGGTGGTACCTGGGGATGAGCCAGTCGCCCGTCTCGACCATGTTCAGGGCGCCGACCATGTAGTAAAGCTCGTCGCCTTTGTAGCGCCCGGGTCGCTCGTTGCGCAGGGCGAAGCAGAAGAAGGACGCCAGGGCCAGGATGAGGAGCCAGGGAATGGCCGTGCGCGACGGCCACGAAAGGCCCCCCTCGGGCGGCAGTTCGGGTTCGCCCGCGAGGTGCGCCTGCTCATCTGCTGAACTGTCGGTCACCATGCCGCGCTGGGGAGCGGTCTGAGCGTATCTGTCGGTCCGTCCCACGTCGGCAACCCGAGGCGTCCGGTTGCCGGTGAGATTATAACCGCCCCTTCGGGCTTAAACCAACGGCGCGCGCGCGGCGTTCCATGTTGTGAATGCCTTAGTTGCGTTGCTATAATCCGGACGTTGCGGCGGCCGCAGTGTGGCCGATTGTTGCTCGGAGTTGGTCTTAAGACGTTCTCCGAAAACGGCGGGGGCAATGCAAAGCAAACCGAATCTCGTGCCGGGTGAGTCGTCCGAGACGCCGGCGACGTCGTCGAATGCCGCTCTTTCGGAACCGGGGGAAGGCATCACGCTATCGGTGGTGATCCCCGCGTATAACGAGGAGGAGTCCATAGAGGCGTGCGTCCGGGAAGTGGCGGGCGTGCTCGAAGGGGTGGGCGGCGGCCACGAGATCCTCGTCGTGGACGACGGCAGTTCGGATGACACCTTTCAGATCCTCCGCAAACTGCGGCAGGAGATACCTTGCCTCCGGGTCATTCGCTTCGCGCGGAACTGCGGACAGACGGCCGCTTTCGACGCGGGCTTCAAGGCCGCCGCAGGGAAGGTCGTCGCGACAATGGACGCCGATCTGCAGAATGACCCGGCCGACATCCCGAAGATGCTGGCACTGATGGACCGGTGGGACGTCGTTTGCGGCGTGCGCCAGAAGCGCCGGGACAGCCTGGTCAGACGCATGTCGAGCCGTATTGCCAACGCAGTGCGCAACCGGATGACGGGCGACAGCATCCGCGATGTGGGATGCTCGCTCAGGGCCATGCGTGCCGAGTGTCTGGCCGGCCTCAAACTGTACGACGGCATGCACCGGTTCCTTCCCACGCTGCTGAAGTGGGATGGCTGGCGGGTGACCGAGGCGCCGGTCAACCACCGGCCGCGCCGTTGGGGCAAGTCGAAATACGGCGTCCGGAACCGGCTTTTCCGGGGCTTGAGGGACCTGATGGCTGTGCGATGGATGAGATCACGCTGGCTGCGCTACGAAATCGAGGAGGAGAATCCATGAATTGGATGCTGCCGTTGGCCGTGTCGGCCGCCGAGCGGGGTCAATGGTGGCCGGACAGCTGGGTGGGTCGTATCTGGGTCCTGTTCGGCTTCTGCGCTCAGGCGGCCTTCACCGCGCGTTTCCTCATCCAGTGGATCGCCTCCGAGCGGCGCGGAAAGAGCTACGTTCCGATCGCGTTCTGGTATCTGAGCCTGCTGGGCGGGGCGATGCTGT
>DAOVRD010000240.1 GCA_030628375.1 Planctomycetota bacterium | reverse complement strand
GACGAACTGGACGCCGATAACGCACGACACTTCACCGTGACCGTCCTGGACAAGCTGCCCGTCCTGCTCGTGAACGGAGCCCCGTCGGCGGTGCCCTATTTGAACGAGACCTTTTTCCTCGAATTGGCGCTGGGGGCGCCCGCCGCAGGGGGCAAGACCGTCTCACCGGTTCAGACGAAGACCGTGACGCCCGCCGAGTTCCTCAACCAGCGGCTTGACGACTACGGCTGCGTTGTTCTGGCGAACGTGCCCGCGCCGACCGAGTTGTGGATGGACCGACTGCGGCGCTACGTCCTGGGCGGAGGCGGGTTGATCATATTCGCCGGAGACCACGTGGACTCGCCGGCCTACAACGCCGCGTTCGCCGGGAGCCAGGAGGAAGTCCTCCTGCCGGCCCTCCTGGGCGAGGTGCGTGACTCGACGGAGAGCGGAGCCGAGGGCGGATTCCGCATCCGCCGTCTGGACCGGCAGCACCCCGTCTTCCTCAGCCTGGCTGAAGCGATAGACACCCATGCAGCCCGCGTGAAGCGTTTCCTGGCCACCACCCCGCACGGGGAGGGCCGAGGAGCGGCGCTGGCCGATCTGGACGCCGGGCCCCTATTCCTGGAGAAGAAAGCGGGAGCAGGCACCGTCATCCTCTGCACGAGCGCCGCGGACCTGGACTGGAGCAACCTCGCCGCTCGGTCCTTCTTCCTGCCCGTCCTCCATCAGATGGTCTACTACGTCAGCCGGTCCGCCACGCGCGGCCACAGCGTCACAGTGGGCATGCCGTACTCGCTGGAACTCCCGCCGTCGGACGCGCCGGTGGAGGTCAAGGTCTTCGGCCCGCAACAGCAGAGCCCGACGGGCGCGGCCGCCTCGCCCGGCGCGGAACGGGAAGGCGAGGAGGAACCCCTGGCCGTGCTGGCCGCCGATGCCGACGAAGGCGCCCACAAGGTCACTTTCCGCCGGACTCGGCGTCCCGGGATCTATCGGGCGGTCTACACTATCGGGAACCAGGAGCACAGGCACCTCTTCGCCGTCAACGTGGAGAGCCGCGAGAGTGAATTGGACAGGATCGAACCGCAGGAAGCACAGCGGGTGCTCGGCGCGCCCAACTCGAAGGTCGTGCCCGACCCGCAACGGCTGGCGTCGCTGGTGCGGCGGGAACGCGAGGGCCTGCCCTTGTGGAACCACCTGTTCGTGCTGGCCATACTTCTGGCTGTTGCCGAGAGCTTCGTCGGCAACGCGGTGCTGAAGCATTGAAGATGACACGCAGGACAACGCGAGACGAGAGATGAAACACTGGGAGATAGCGTTCACGGGCAGATGGTCGCCGGTGCTGATACTGGTCGGCGCCGCGGCCGCCGCGCTCGTGGCCTACCTCTTCTACCGGCGCAAGAGTGCCCACCTGTCCGGTGCGAGCCTGTCGGCGCTGGCCGGACTGCGCACCCTCGCGATCCTTATCGTAACGTTGTTCCTGTTGCAGCCCGTGCTGCGGCTGACGCGCACCGAACTGACCCGCGCTACTGTGGCGGTCCTCGTGGACTCCTCTGAGAGCATGGGCATCAAGGACAGCGCCGGGGATCGTTCCAGGCTGGAAGCCGGCAAGGAGGTGCTTTCCCGCCCACCGCACGCAATCCTGGAGCGGCTGGCCCGCACGCAGAACGTGCGGCTGTTCGCTTTCGGCACGGTCACCGCCGAGCTTGCGGACGCGGAGCGTCTGGGCGAGCTTCGTCCCGAGCACAAGGCCACCGCCATCGGCCAGGCCCTCAAGCACGTCATCAAGGAGACTCGACAAGAGGACCTCGCAGGCATCGTCCTGCTGACCGACGGCGTCTCAACCTACGGCGACGAGCCCGAACAGGTGGCACGGACGCTGGGCGTGCCGGTCTTTCCGGTCGCGCTGGGCGGCAGGATCGGGCAACGCGGTCGGTTCCACGACGTGGGCATCGCGCGCGTGCCGCAGAATCCCCGCTTCATTGTTGATAACGAAGCTGCCGTGAGAGTGGAACTCGCGCACGCGGGCCTGCGGAAGTTCACAAGCGAGGAACGCAGACTCGAGCTTCGCCTGCTGGAAGACGAAGAAGCGCTGGCCGCCGAGACCGTCGAGTTTCCCGCCGAGGACGGCACGCTGGAAAAGGAATTGAAGTTCGTGCCGAAACGTATCGGCGTCCACAGGCTGCGCGTCTCCGTGGATTCACTGCGCGACGAGACCGTGACCGAGAACAATAGCCGCGTCTTCACGATCCTGGTGACCGACCCGCGCATACGCGTCTTGATCGTGGAGGGGGCGGTCCGCAGCGAGTATCGCTTCCTGCGCCGCGTCCTGGAAAGCGACCCCAACCTGGAAGTCACCGCCGTCGTCAAGCTGAGCGGCAAGCGCTATCTCGTGCAAGGCGTCCAGCCCGGCCTGGACCTGAGCCGCGGACTTCCCTCGAGCGAGGAAGATTACGGCAAGTTCGACGTCGTGATCCTGGGCGACATCGGGCGCGAGGAGTTCACGGGGCTGCAACTCGAGTACCTGAAGCAGTTCGTTGACGGCGGGGGCGCCCTGCTGGCCCTGGGCGGATACCATGCCTTCGGCGCCGGCGGATACGCAGACAGCGCCCTGGCCGACGCGCTGCCGGTCACGATGGCCGGCGAGGGCGACGGCCACGTGGAGGAGCCTTTCCTGCCGACCCTGACCAGCGACGGCAAGGCCCACCCCGTCTTCACCGGCTCCCAGGAGTTCTTCGACGGCCCGCAGGCCGGATGCACCCTCGACGGCGCGAACAAGGTGACGGGAACCAAGCCGGGCGCCCAGGTGCTCGCAACGCACCCCACCCAGCTCGCGGCTACCCAGCCGATGCCCGTCGTGGCCGTCCAGTCGTACGGTTCAGGACGGGTGATGGCCCTGACTGCCGATACGACCTGGAAATGGAAGTTCCAGGTCGAGGCCCGCGGCATGGACTCGCCCTATTACAGGTTCTGGCGTCAGTCCGTGCGCTGGCTGGCCGGGAGAGAAGAGGAGAGAATGGCCCCCGACCAGTTGGTCAGCGCGTGGGCGGCCCGCATCGAATGTGAACCGGGCGAGCCGGTCGTCCTCAGGGCGCGGGTGAAGGACCAGGACAACGATCCCGAAGACAATGCCACGGTCGAGGTCAGAATCACCTACCCGATCGCCGTCACCAGAGAGGGCCCGGATGGGCAGGAGATGACGGAGACGGAGACGACCGTCCCGCTCGAACTGCTGCCCTTGAGCATGGGTGAGTACCAGGCATCCTGGCAGCCGCCAGCCAGCGGCCTCTACCGCGCCACCGCCAGCGCGCGGAACGACGAGGGAGAGCTGGGAACGGCGCAACTCGAATTCGTCGTGGGCCAGGCGGCGTCGGAGTTCGACCGCGTGGACGTGGCCGAGGAGACTCTGCGCTCTCTGGCAAACCAGACCGGCGGCAGCTACCACACGCTGGCGACCGCCGGGAAGATCCCTGACGAACTCGAACAGCGCCGCAGCCTCGTGGCCCACAGGGAGGAAAGGCACTTGTGGAACACGCCGTGGTTCTTCACGGTCTTCCTGGCGTGCGTGACGGCGGAGTGGATACTGAGGAAAAGGCGGGGGCTGAACTGATGGCCGGATTGGTCCCGCAGGCACGACGTGGTACAATGAAGAGCGAGGCGAGGAACAGAGCACCGGAATGAGCGTCGGACAACTGACATCAGCAGCGAAGTGGGCGGCCTTGACGCTGGCGATGCTGGCCCACGCGGCCTGCGCCGTCGAATGGCTCCCGGCCGTTGTGGAACTTAGCGACGGATCGAGCGTCAGGGGCCGCGTCCACATCACGGACGACAAGATCATCATCCACAATGAAGCCCAGGAGCGCCGATATTCCATCCGCACGGCCGAGATGGCAAAACTGGAAAACGCCATCGAAGAGCAGAGCATGGAACCCAAATGGCTCTTCCGGGAAAGCGGCCTCGACGACAAAGTATACACCGGCGAACACTTCCCCGTTCGCCATTACCTGACACGCGTGACCTTCCATGACGGCCGACAGCTCACCGGGCACATCATTGCGAAGACCCTTTACGTCGAGAGCGACGGAACGAAGCGTCGCTTCATATTGAGGCGGAAAGACGAAGGCAAGGTGGGTGAAACGCTCGAAGACCTTCTTTACGTCTGCTCGATAGTCTTCACGGCAGAGGGGGCGGGCGCACGCGGCACCATCGAGGGGACGCTGCTGCTGCCGCCGGGAGAGAAACTGCAAAAGGTGCTGGCCATCAACCGCGAAAAGCTGTTCTCCATCGTCGCCGACGCCAATCCGCTTTCCGGCAAGTTCCGCGTCCCCGATTGCACCGAAGGCGTCTACGACCTGGTTGTGATAACCGACCGGGCCGTGTACGTGTACTCCAGCCGCGAGCAGGACGCCGGGTGCCGGCGCCTGGATGCCGACGCGGTGGCGGAAGTTCAGTCATGGGTGGGCAAGCTTCGGGATTTCTTCCACACGCAGCGTATCGTTTACGCGGCCGGCAACGAGAAGCGCCTCTTCGCTCTGATCCGCAAGGAACGGCACGGCGGCACAACGCTCCAGGGCGCGGAGCTGATCCGCAGGTGCGACGTCTGGGCGATGCACAAACCCCGCGAGGAATGGCAGATCGAGAAGCGCTTCTACGTGTACCGCCTCGTGAGCGGTACCCCCACGCTGAAGCGCAGAGCAATAGTGATCAGCCCCGCGCTGGGCGGGTTCCGCATCTCGGCACAGGTTGACACCATCGAACCCGAGATCAAACTGGGCCCGAACAGGGAGAAGCCCATCCCCCCCGCGGCTCCCGACGAACGGAAACCGCCGCGGGCCTCCCCGGAGGAGCCGGACAGTGGCAACTGAGACCCGGCAGAGCGAGCGCGCGATGGGGCACGTCTATCGCCTGATAGACAGGTCCCGCGCAACCTGGCGGCTTGTTGACACGCTGGACGGCGCGCTGAAGAGCTTCATCGTCGTGGGAGGCGGTCTGATCCTCGGCTTTCTGGCCGACAACTTGCTGCACCTGCCCGGGCCCGCCCGGATGGCCTGCGGGGTGGCGCTGCTGGGCGCGTTGACCTTCATGCTGCTGAGATTCGTGCTGTACCCGCTGCTTCGGCCGGTGACGGACGAGATGGTGGCCGCCCACATCGAGGCCGATTTCCCCCAGCTCGACAACCGCGTCATCAACACCGTGCTGCTGGCCAGGGAGAAGTTCAAACGCTCCCTCACGCGGCAGATGGTGGCCTCGCAGATCAGGCAGACGGCCCAACACATCAGGGACAGCAGCCTGCGTCGCCCCGCCAAACGGCGGCGCTTGTGGAAATCCGGACGCTGGTCCCTCGCCCTGGCCGCGGTCGTGCTGCTCTACGGGGCGCTGTTCTCGGAGCACCTGGCCAACGCGTTCTTCAGGTTCGTCTACCCGTACCGCTACATCGCTCCCATCACGGACACGCGCCTGGAGGTCAGCCCCGGCGATACCGACTGCCTGCAAGGGGATTCCCTGCGCATCGAGGCCCGCGTCAGCGGAGTGCTGCCGGAGAGCGCACGCATTCACACCGAAGACAGCGACGGCACACGGACCGACGACACAATGGCCTTCGAGGGAAACGCCTTCACCTGCGAGTTCGTCAACGTGCAGCACGACTTCACCTATCGCATCAAGGCGGGCGATGCGGCCACGCGACGTTACACCGTCACGGTGCGCGACCGGCCGGACATCGAAGAACTGGAACTCACCTATCACTACCCGGACTACACGGGCCTTGCCGATCACACGGAGGAGAACGCGACGGGCGATATCCGCGCCCCCGTCGGCACCGCCGCCCGCCTCATGCTGAAGGCGGACAGGCCCCTGCGCAGCGGCCATCTGGATGTGGGCTATCTGACCGGCGCAGAGCAAGGGCCCGCCTCCGAGGTCCTGCCCTTGCTGCGCACGGGCGACGCGCGGATGGCGGGCGAGATTTCCATTGAACGCAGCGGCCAGTATACGATCAACATCCTCGACGACGCCGGCATCCCGAACATCCCCCGGGTGCGTCGAATCGAGGCCATGCCGGACGCGCCGCCCAGAGTCGTCTTCGTCGAACCTGCCAGGGACGTCGTAGCGGCGCCCGACGGCAAGGTGGCCCTGCTGGCCAGCGCGGAAGACGACTTCTGCCTGCGCGAACTCCACCTGCTGCTCCAGTGGAAGGCGGGCACCGACTGGGAACGGCATCGCAGTTGGGAATACGAAGGCAGGACGCGGACCGCGCGCGAAGGCTGCGTGCTCGACATGAAAGAGATGGGCCTGAAGGTCGGCGACGCGATGGCCTACTACATGCAGGCCAACGACGGGCTGCGCCGCGAAGGCGAAGGCGCCGGCCGGAGCCGCGTCTACCACATTCGGGTCGTTGACGCCGAAGTGGCCGGGAGGTCAGCCGAGGAGCAGCGCGAAGCCCTCAGGGACGTGATCAAGAAGCTGATCGAACTGCAGAAGGCAAATCTGGAAGCGACACGGGCCGTGGCCAACTGGGCCGCAGATG